>QMZM01000001.1 GCA_003663175.1 Candidatus Altarchaeales archaeon
ATCAAATATAGTTCTTTATAAAAGTTCTTTTTTAAAACATAGATTAAAACAAATCTTTTAAAATAGATTTATTTCATAGTATTAATTTTAATCTCTTCTCCAAACTTTTTCTCCAAACTTTGTGAGACTTTGTGAGTTGTGAGAACTCCTAAATTTTTATAAGATAAAGCACAATAGTTAACCAAAAATGGTGGAGAGTATAGAGGGTATAGAGGATATCCTCGGGAACGGCTTTCAATTATGGAGGAGAAATCCAAATCTCGCACTGCCCTTTTTCCTTAATTTTGTTGTGTCTTCTATTTTGTGCTGCATATTCCTTTTCATTGCCCTAGGTTTGTCGGGTTTGTTGGATACTACCACGATCGCCAACATTAGGATGATAGTTGATACCTTATTTAAGATGCAGGGAAATTTTATACTGATCCCAATTCTGGTATCGTCTCTAATATTGATCCTTATGATCACGGAGTCGTTCTTTATTGCTGGCGCCGTGGGGATGTCCAAGGAAGCAATAGAAACCGGAAGGACATCATTCGGAGACATGATGAAGTATGGTGGAGAAAAGATTTTTCATGTGTTTATTGCGAGATTCATATTGTCATTACTTACCTTTGTATTGGTCCTGCTTATTTGTGGGTGTCCGGTTTTGATAACATTTCCAATCTTTCCCATAGTTGGAGAGTCTATAATACGATTTGGATTTTCAATCCTTGGAATCTTATTACTCATAATAACAATTCTATTTATGGTTATGCCATTTGCAATAGTTATAGACGACCTTAGTCCACTTAATGCCCTGAGGGCGAGCTATAAATTCTCAATTAAGAATAAACTTCCCGTTGCAATTCTCTTTGTTTTCATAAAATATCTCGGCGAATTTTCTAGTTACTTTGTTATGTTTATTGTGGCGATGGTGCTCTCCATTGGAATCTTTGTATTGTCACATATAAAAATTCCCTTGGGTGTGTGGGGAATAGTGTCTGGAATAATACCAACTTCATCTATAGTAGAAAGATTATTTGCAATATTTATCGTGATATTTATGGTGGCAATTCCAATTTTTTTGATCATCTCCGAGTTTCTAAATATTTTCGTGTTCAAGCCATTAAGCACATTGTGGTGGGCCATGTTGTATATAAGCAAAAAAAGTAATGAAGGTTTTGAGAAGAATGGCGAAATCTATTGAGGATATAGTTAGGGAGGGATATGATATATGGAGAAGAAATATGCTGATAGGGTTACCCTTCATATCCAGCCTATTACTTGAGATACTTACTGGAGCATTTGCATTAATTCTTATGGGAATTATCTTGGCATCTTTGAATATATTCTTTAACAATGTTTTAATTATTATCGCGTTTCTGTTCTTATCATTATGTCTTGTGGTAATTTTATTAAACATTATAAAGTCGTTCTTTATTGCTGGCGCCGTGGGGATGTCCAAGGAAGCAATAGAAACCGGAAGGACATCATTCGGAGACATGATGAAGTATGGCAAGAGGAAATTTCTCGAACTCTTTATTGCCAATATGCTAATATTTGCGCTGTCGCTTTTGGGAGGCATCATACTCATTCCATCAATTATTGCATTTAAATTGAATATGTTCAATCTTGCTCTATCTCTAATATTAGTTTCCTCTCTGCTTTTTGGTTTGTATCTTATTTGTCTTAATGTGGTGATGATATTGGTTCCATTTTCAATAGTAATCAGAGATATTGGTGGCATCGATGGATTACAAGATAGTTATTCTGTGGTGATGAGGAATAAACTTTCTGTAATTCTATTATTATTTGTCAGTTATGGTCTTACATGGGCTGCGGAAATGTTATCAAATGCAATGTTTTCATTTTTTGGCATAATCCCGATTCTCGGCGCGATTATTAGTCTTGGATTTTTAATTTTTTACGCTCTATTTCTTGCCGGGATAATAACACCAATCATTACAATCTGGTGGACCTTGCTATATATCGACAGAACGGGAATTAAGTTAGAGGGGGTTTCGTATGAAACTGATCATAAAATTCCCGAGGAAAAACTTAAGCATATTATAACCTCAGAACCGATATATGTATGATACCTCTTAGATAAAAACTACATCGAGTTCCACATCATTTAATAGATTCAGAATTCTATTCTTTTCTCCGCCCATACCCTTCTTCTCAACTATCGCAAACCCCGGTCTTGGAAATGTTCTAAGGATCATCTTTTGAATCATTTCCATGTCAATGTTGTGAAGATTGTATTTTGGGCATATATGACCGAGAGCATAATCCCTAATTCTTGAGAACTTTCTGCAGTAATGCCCACCACCGAAGCCTATTGCCACGGGAATTTTACTTGGATTGAATTTAATTAATCTATAGATTGTATTGGCGATTGCTCTACACGCTTTAATATCATTCCACTGCCTCTTTGAACTTCCAACCTCAACAAAGAGCATTGGAAATTCAAATTTTGTTGGGCCATGGTGTGTGACTTCAAAACTAACCTCATATTCTAAGTTCATATCTCGTTTTTCACTTTCCAAATAAATTAATGCCTCTCTGAGGTAATATGCCGGAGCGATTCCCAATTCCCTTGAGGTGCCGCCGGACTCTGCCACCCCGAAATTGCCTGGCGAGTGAACCGTTAGGGAGGGAATATTGGATTTTGATTTATGACAATGCGGAATAATACATATCGATGGAATCTCGAATTCCCACGAGTCCATATACAGAATCTCCCGTTTCGATTTCTCTATCCAAATCCCCGAGAATTCATCCTCTAGAATACCTGCAATATTTCTTCCTGCAATATCCTTCTCATAATAAATTACTACTGGTTTTGACATCCTTTCATCAACTTCTCAATTAAATCTCCAATTCCAATTTTATTCTCAATTTCTTCAATCTTCTTTAATTTCGAAGTGGTTGCGGGCTTACCTGGAACATATCTGCAACTCTTCGAGGTTGAGAATTCATAAACCCCAATCTTCTTTGCAATCTTTATAATTTCATCCTTATCCATTCCTATTAGTGGTCTATAGATCGGACTGTAGACAGAACTTATAACCTTAAGATTCTTTAGTGTTTGACTCGCAACCTGACCAATGTTTTCTCCAGTTACAATTCCCGATGCATTTTCCATCTTTGCAATTCTACTAGCTATTCTGAGCATCGCTCTCTTGCATACAATACATGTGTATTTTCCGGCAATATCTGATATTCTCTCGAGGATATTGTCATATTCGAAGGAGTAGATTTTTATTTTATATCCGGTATATCTCTCCAGTACCTCCATTATATTTTTTATTTCTTCCTCAGAGCCGAGATGAACACCAATTAATTCACAGCCGCGTTTAGCCATCATCCATGCTGCAACCGAGGAATCTATTCCACCAGATACTAACACCACAACCCTGCCCTGGGTTTTGTACGGCAATCCCCCAACCCCGGGAATCTTCTTATCAAATACGAATGCCAAATCGTCCCTTATTTCTATATAAATTCTCTTCTCTGGGTTGTCTAGGTTTACAGAAACATCTTTTATTCTCTTTAGAATTTCACCGCCAATCTCGCTGTTTATATCTTGGCTTTTAAATTCATGCTCTCCCGATCTTGATGTTATGATGGCAAATGTATCCCCTTTATTTAGAATACTCTCTGCAAATCTGACCGCAGTATCTCTAATTGAATTAATTTCGGCATTGGTTTGAATTGCGGGGCTAATGGATACTATTCCAAAAACATTTCTTAGAGAATTTGCCATCACTTCAGCATTACTTGATTTTATATAGATTCGGTGCCTCTTTCTTATAAATTTAAATTCAAATCCCGAATTTTTCAGTCTGAACTTTATATTCCTCAATAATTCCTTCTCAAATTTTTTTCTGACAAATTCACTCTTTAAGAAAATTTCACCATACCTCACTATTACCGTGTCAAACATTTTTATTTTCAAAACTACTAATAGAAAAAATAAGAATATCCTAAATAAAATGGCATTTCAGATAGATATAAGGAAGATTGGTCCCGCAATAAAGCAAGACCTAAGGAACATAGTTAAGATATTAAATCCATATACATTCTCAGAATTCTTCAAGAATATGAAAGAAAATTCTAGGAGACATATGCTCATCTATATGCTAATTCTTGGAACATTTACATTCATCGGATATTTCTTGAATTTATGGAAACTCGTTGGTTTGTCTGGATTCTGGCTCGCTATTAGAGAGACACTCTGGGGAAGCGAGCCAGCATGCGACATAGTAAGTTCATTTAAATCTGCGCTCCTCTACTATCTAACTTTTATTTTTACACCATTTTTTGCTGGACATACGTTCCACTTCTTTAGTAGGGGATTGATTGGTAGAGATGTTAGCAGGGAAGAGGGAGTTACCCTGTTTGCTTATATCTCGACACCACTCCTGATATCCGGAATCTTTAGAATAATCTCAGAGACAAGAATTCTGCATTTGATATCGGCGGGAATCTCCGTTTATATGTTATATGCAGCAATAAACTCCAGATACGGCTTTGAGAGGTCATTTCTGGCATTTGGATTTATGATGATAATTGTCTTTATACTTTCAATGCTGATCTTCGGTATTCTATCGGCAATACTCTCAATTCCGGAGATGTGCTACTGACTCTAAAGCAATGGCGCTGGGAATTTATCTTTATTAGTTATCGTTGGCGTCCCTTAGGAGGACTAATGGCACTTGGAGGTTCACTGTGGAAGTGTCACCGACGCTTTAAAGGTTGCGGGGGACGGGGTTTGAACCCGCGCAGGCCTATGCCACTAGGTCCTAAGCCTAGCCCCTTTGACCACTCGGGCACCCCCGCTCCAAGAGAATACATAAAGAATTCACTTATAAGCTGGGGGAGGGATTTGAACCCTCGATTAGCCGGTCTGCAGCCGGCCGCCTTACCGGACTTGGCCACCCCAGCGCTCTTGATAATTATTTTGACTTATAGACTTAAAAGTTCTATTTTTTACGATTCAAGACAATAATTAACAAAAAATTAAATCAATTGATTAAAATGACGGGAAATAAAGAAAATGAAATGCATAATGAGGAAAGTGAAAAGAAATTTGCCTTTCCAATGGCAGCAGTTGTTAGATTAATGCGAGAGGAGTTGGATAGCGATAAGATAATAAGGAGAAGGGTTAAGGAGGAAATGAATCTATGGCTCGAGAAGATATGCAGAAAGGTGACAAGAGTGATGAATCAATCGGAATATACTGTTGTTGAGATAGATGACTTCAGGACCGCAATTGAACCATATGAACTAATTGATGATGTAGAGCAGGAGAGGAAGAGGATTATCGCAACATTGGAAAAGATAAAGCAGGATTGCGACTCCTTAATTCGAGATGTGAACAGGAAATTTATTACATATTCAGACATAACTAAGGATAAGAATTAAATCAAGAAAAATTCACTTCGTGAATTTTTATGCCAAAGATAAAAGTTATACTTTATCTTACGGTCAAAAATGGAATTCAAATATGAAGAATTGCTCGATAGAGCCTGGAAGTATCTGCCAGAGAAGCTAAAGAACCCTTCGAGATTTCGGATTCCGGAGGCTATAAGTTTTGTTGAGGGGAACCAGACAATAATAAAGAATTTCAATGAAATTGCAAATGTATTCGGCAGGGAACCGAGGCATCTATTATTGTTTTTGATAAAGGAACTTGCAGCTCCAGGGAACTACGATGGGAAGAGAGCAATTATAAACAGGGCGGTTAGAAGGGAGGTTATAAATAAAAAGATAGAAACATATGCTAAGGAATATGTTCTGTGTCACGAGTGTGGAAGACCAGATACGAGATTTACGGAACTTGAGGGTGAGAAGATAGTGAAGTGTGATGCGTGTGGTGGTTGGTGGCCATTAAGGAAGATAAAATGAGAATATATGTAAAAATTTATAATTATCAGGGAGAGATTATACTTGCAGCCTGTGATGAGGAAATCCTTGGGAAGAGTTTCTTCGAGGGAGAACTAAAACTTGAAGTGAGTGAGGGATTTTATAAGGGAAATCTCGTTGATATAGATGAACTCGATAATTTATTAGAGAATGCAACAATAGCAAATCTCTCCGGAAACAATGTGGTTGAGAGGGCGGCGGAATTGGGATTTATAGATGTGGATAATATATTGGAGATAGATGGCATAAAGCATGCACAAATGGTAGTTATGTTCTAAATAGAATTGAAATGAAGGATATAGAACTCCCAAGAAGAGTAATTGTCGGCGATGGGGCAATAAATAAGATAAGGACGCTCGTTTCTGAACTAAATCTAAAGAATGATCCGTTAATAATTACTGACGAGACGATAGAGAAGATTGCAGCCAGGGATGTTGCAGATCAATTAGATTCTGATATATACATCTTTAAGAACTTTGATGATTATGAAATTGAGAATTGTATAAATTTAATAAAGAGAAATGGAATTAGACACATCATTGGAGTTGGGGGTGGAAGTGTTATAGATTTTACAAAGATATGCGCATTCAGGGTTGGAATTCCGTATCTTAGTGTTCCAACATCCGCATCACATGATGGCATAACATCACCACAAGCAACATTAAAGCATAAAAAACCGGTTTCTATAAGAGTGAATAGTCCGATAGGTATAGTTGCAGATACCGAGATAATTAGGAATGCCCCGCATAGGCTCTTAGCATCAGGTTGTGCAGATGTCATATCAAATTATACCGCAATATTGGATTGGAAATTGGCACATGAAGAAAAGGGAGAATACTATGGAGATTATGCGGCATCTCTTTCAATGATGAGTGCAAAGATTGTTATTGAGAATATTGATAGAATAAGAGACGATGTGAGCATATTGGTAGAAGCATTAATAAGCTCTGGCGTTGCAATGGGAATTGCAGGCTCCTCGAGACCGTGTTCGGGGGCAGAGCATTTATTTAGTCATGCCTTGGATATGATTGCAGAAAAGCCGGCACTTCATGGTGAGCAGTGCGGTGTCGGGTGTATAATGATGGCGTATCTACATAATGCAGAGTGGGAAAACATTAGAGATTCGTTAAAGAGGATCAACGCCCCAACAACGGCGAGGGAATTGGGTGTAAGGGATGAGGAGGTGGTGAAGGCACTGACAATTGCTCACAAGATTAGAGATAGATACACAATACTCAGAGATGGATTAACGAAGGAGGAGGCAAGGGATGTGGCAATAAAAACCGGGGTGATAAGAAGGTGAGAGGGAATGTAATTGAAGAATGGTTAAGGGAAAAAGGACGTAAATTACACTTTACATTAATAGACCCGGATAAGCAAAAACCCTCGGATGCCGCGAGAATTGCGGAGACATGCGCATCCTATGGAACGGATGCAATTATGGTTGGTGGCTCAACGATAAGCAGAAAAAAATCTGAGCAGACAACAATAGCAATTAAGGATTGCATAGACCTTCCAATAATTACATTTCCAAATTCTGCAAATGCTGTGAATGAATTTTCAGATTACATATTCTTTATGTGTTTAATGAATTCGAGGGATAGGAGGTTTCTTATAGGGGAGCAATTTCGTGGGGCGCCATTGGTTGAGAAATTCGGAGTTCATCCAATAGGGATGGGATACATCATAGTAAGTACAAGCAGAAAAAGAACCACCGTCGAGAGAATTGCCAAGTTAGATGTTATAGGGGAGAATGAGATAGAAAAGGCACTAAATTACGCACTCGTCGCCCAATATTTTGGAATGCATTGCATTTACTTAGAGGCAGGCTCGGGTGCCGAAAAGCCAATTCCGAATGAGATGATAATGACCATCAACGATAAAGTAGAAATTCCAATAATAGTTGGTGGCGGTATAAGGGATGGAAAGACCGCACTGGATAAGGTTGAACATGGTGCCGATGTTATCGTGACTGGAACAATAGCGGAAGATAACATAAAAAAGGTCAAGGAGATCATCACGGCAATAGAATCATACGAATATGATAGCAGTTATTGATTATGGTGCGGGAAATTTGAGGAGTATAGTAAATGCCTGCAAATACCTTGGGAAAAGAGTAGAACTAATCTCAAATCCCGAGGAATTGGGAAGTGCCGAGAAGATTATCCTGCCGGGGGTTGGAAATTTTGGAAATGCCATGAACCAACTGAATAAATTCGGTAGAGAATTAAAGAATAAAATATCCGATGGAGTTCCATTTCTTGGAATATGTCTCGGGATTCAGGTAATATTTGATGAGAGCGACGAGGATCCATCTGCTAATGGATTGGGAATCTTAAGAGGTAAATGTACCAGGTTTCCAAATTGTGTCAAGGTGCCACACATTGGATGGAACAGTATCGAGATTATAAGAGAGTGTCCAATTCTTAATGGAATTGAATCTGGGAGTTATGTTTATTTTGTTCATTCATACTATGTAATTCCGGAGGATAAGAAAGTTGTTGTAGCGATAACGAGGTATGGTGTTGAATTTCCATCAATTATCCATAGAGATAATATATTCGCTGTACAATTTCATCCAGAAAAGAGCGGAGAAGTTGGTCTCAGAATTCTTAAGAATTTTTTAGATTTGTAATCCAATACCCTTATATGGCAGAGAAAATATTGAGGGAACCAATAATTTCTGTACTGGGGCACATAGACCATGGAAAGACGACACTCCTTGATTATATAAGGGGCACCGTCGTTGCGTCGAGAGAGGCTGGCGGTATAACACAGCATATTGGGGCAACAGATGTTCCGTTCTATGTCATAAGAGAGATTTGTGGTCCATTACTAAGGAAATTAAAACTTAAGGTGGAGATAAGGGGTCTGCTCTTTATCGACACACCAGGTCACGAAGCCTTTATTAATCTAAGAAGAAGGGGTGGAAGCGTAGCAGATTTAGCGATACTTGTCGTTGATATAAACGAAGGATTAATGCCACAGAGCGTGGAGGCAATAAATATCTTAAGACATTTTAGGGTCCCATTTGTTGTTGCTGCAAATAAAATTGACCTGATTCGTGGATGGATTCCAAATAAACCACTGGGAGAACAGCAGAAATTTGTTCGGGATGAATTTTATAAGAAATTCTACAATCTTGTGAGCCAGATCTCAACACATGGCTTTAATTCCGATTTGTTCTCGAATATCAGAGATTTTACAAAGACGGTTGCGATAGTTCCAATATCTGCAAAGAATGGAGATGGAGTTCCAGAATTGCTTATGATATTGATGGGGCTTGCTCAGCAATATCTGAGAGGAAAACTAACTATATCGAGAGATAAGCCGGCAAGAGGAACTATCCTGGAGGTAAAGGAGGAAAGGGGTCTCGGCACCACAATTGATGTCATAATCTATGACGGAGTCCTGAGGAAGGGCGATAAGATAGTTGTTGGAAGTAAGGAGCCATTCGTTACAAGGGTAAAGGCACTACTGAAACCAAAACCATTGGATGAGATGCGGGACCCAAGCGATAAATTCTTGAATGTCGATGAGGTTTATGCCGCCTCGGGTGTTAAGATAATTGCTAAGAATCTCGAGAACGCGCTTGCTGGGTGTCCGATATATGTCGGCGGTGAGGAGTTGATAGAGAAGATTAAAAAAGAAATTATGGATATCGAAATCCATGATGAGAAGGCTGGCGTAATCCTAAAGGCAGACACAATTGGTTCCTTAGAGGCTCTAATAAATTCACTTAGAAGCAAGAAGATTCCAATAAAAAAGGCAACCATAGGCAAGGTATCAAACTCGGATGTTATCGAGGCATTGGCAGTTTCTCAGACCTATAAATATCTGGGAGTGATTTTGTCGTTTAATTCCGAGATATTAAAGGATGCCGAGAAACTAGCATTAGACAAGGGTGTTAGAATTTTCCATAATAATGTAATCTACAAATTGATAGAGGACTATGAAGAATGGATAAAAAGGGAACAAGAGCGAGAACGTGCAAAAATTCTGAAGAGGATACCAACACCAGCAAAGATAAGATTATTGCCGAAATTTGTGTTTAGACAGAGCAAACCGGCAATAGTTGGAATAGAGGTGCTCGCAGGTAAAATTTCTTCTGGTATAAGACTCATGAGGGAAGATGGCAGGGTCGTTGGCAGAGTGAGGGAGATTCAGAGCGAGGGCAAAACGATAAAATCTGCAGAAATGGGTGATAAGGTCGCAATAGCAATCGAAAATGTAACTATCGGGAGACAACTGAATGAGGGGGATGTTGTCTACTCATACATACCCTTGCGGGATATTGAGAGGTTAGATATTGATAGCCTCTCTAAGGAAGAGGTAGAGATCTTAGCGGAGATAAAAAAGATAATGAAATCAAAACAGAATGAATGAATACGATTTTGAATTAGATAGGATTATCGGTGAGATAAAGAAGAATAATGCAAAACTCATAGCCTTACAATTTCCAGAGGGGTTAAAGAAGTATGCTGTAGAGATAGCAGAGGAGATCGAGAAAAATACGGAGTCAATGGTTATAATATTCATAGACCCGGTTTATGGCGCATGTGACAGAATGGAAATTGAGTCAAAATTCTTGGGAATTGACTTGGTGTTTCATTTTGGTCATTCCATCTAACATTCTCTTCAACATTCTCTTCTCTCCCTATACCTTAACTCGAGGTCATTCTCTCTGACCAGTCGCTCTAAGATTCCGGAAATCCTTATCCTCCTCGTCAAATAATCTGCAATCCTCAATGGATAAATCTGTGGGTGTAGGATGTCATCCTCCAATGACCAGATATAGACCAAATTCTCCAAATCTCTTCTAAATTCTGGATACGAGAATTCCCATCTTACAGTTAATGGTCTACTTCTCTTTAGTTTATAGGATAATTTCTTTGATGGCAGCTTTATGTAGCATATCCATATACCATCCCTATTCTCAACCACATATTCATTCTCTTCAAGTATAAGGTCAAACAATGAAAGGTTTGTCAATTCGATGCCGAATCTTCTCGAGAAATCTGTGGAGTGAGAGTCCTCAACCATCCCAACCGTCCTTTTCCTTAGAAGTGAATTATAGGCTCTGAGCGAATCATCGTACTCTTTAATCCCACGCATCTCTCTAAGATTAAATTTCCTCATTATTGTGTATAGTGAACCATCAATCAGGAAAATATCGGCTTCTATATCGCAGGAATTTATCAATGAAAATTCCTTCTGAATTCTTATGAATTCGAGTCTGTCATCAATTCTGCTATATGGTTTAAAAATTCCGAGATCAATATGAGAATCATACATCAAATCTCTATAAAAGATTCTCCCATCTGCAATCGGGTCCCTGTGCTCCATCGAATCAAAAACCGCACTCAAAACAACCACATGGACACCCCAAAGCGCATCATATCTCAACTCGATCTTCGCCGTCGATGAATCCACTGCGAGAAACCTTACCTCATTCTTTGACCTGCTCGCCTTTAATTTCTCAATCTCATAATCTCTTAATATTTTTTCCCTCAAGCCATCTCTATCGAAATTCCTACCTTTTAGTTCTTTAGATATCTCCCCAATCTTCTTTTCTAAGGCATCGTAATCGAATCTAAATCTCGGACCTAGATTTTCCATTAATTTAAACTTATAATTCGGGAATATTAAATTTACATGAATGAATTAGGTTATATGTGCAAAATTCTAAGAATTAAGGAAAAGATCTCCAGGTATATGGAATATTTTACAAATTTCCCCACAAACACAACGATCGAAAATTCTAAGAAGTTCATTTTGGCAATTCCAGGGACTATGGTTATGGGATCAACTGGTAAAGGGAATGGAAGTATGAGAATTATAAACAAGCCAAACCAGCCATACTTATTCATTATATGCTTGGCGTGTTCCATCTTCTCATACTCAATTTTTTTCTTGATTATTTCCGAGCCGATGAATCCAAGACCATAATTCACCCATGTCCCACTCATCGAACCCAGGGAGGCAATAATAACCATCGTGATCGGGTCTAAGGACAAACTTAGTGGGGGGAGTAGAAATTCTATCGCAAATGGTACAAAGATCGTTGACCCAAAGAATGATGCGATGAATATTCCGAGATAGCCATAGCCCTTTATCAGAAACTCCAATGACTGGGACATTGTCACGAGCCCCAATGCAAATATTATCCCGAGGATGAGTAGCGCGATAACACCGATCAGAAGGATTCTTCCAACTGGCAATTCAACCTTCATATCCCCGAAATTTAAATTCATCTTGATAAAGAATTAGAATGTGTCCTAAAAATATTTCAATTTAAAAATAGGATTACAAATAATAAATTAGTTGAAAACGGAATATGAAAACCGTCAGAGACATTTGCATAAAGAGGGTGGGAAGTATTGACGAAATTGTAAAACAACTCTTCGATGGAGGGGGCTTTACTGCAAAGAAATTCTCTCAGGGGGTGGAAATTCTTGAGATGATGCAGAGAGAAGAGTGCACGAAATTTCTTTCATTCCCAGCATGCATTATCGCTACCGGTGTCAGGGGTGTTATAAGGGATTTGATTAAAGAGAAACTCTTTGATGTCATAATAACAACCACCGGAACTCTTGACCACGATTTAGCGAGAATCTGGAGAAACTATTATCATGGAGATTTCTTTATGGATGATGGAGAATTGCATAAAAAGAAAATAAATAGGCTTGGCAATATCTTAATTCCGAATGAGTCCTATGGAATAATTCTTGAGAAAAAATTACAGCCAATGTTTGAGAGGATTTATATGGAAGAAAAAGAAATTCCCGGGTATGAATTGATATGGAGAATTGGTGAATTATTAAGGAATGAGGATAATGCTGAGAAATCAATCACTTATTGGGCGTGGAAGAATAGAATTCCCATCTTTATCCCGGGATTCTTTGATGGTGCATTCGGCTCTCAACTCTGGATGTTCTGGCAAATGCATAAAGACCTTAGAGTAGATCTCCTAAGGGACCAAGAGAGACTCTCCGATATAGTATTTGGTGCGGAGAAGAGTGGCGCGTTGATCATAGGTGGTGGAATCTCAAAGCATCACACACTGTGGTGGAATCAGTTTAGAGATGGTTTGGATTATGGTGTTTATATAACAACTGCACAGGAGTATGATGGTAGTCTCTCTGGAGCAAGGCTTAGAGAGGCGATCTCGTGGGGGAAGTTAAAGAAAAGTGCGAGAAAAGTAACCATAGATGGAGATGCAACCCTGATATTGCCACTGATGATATGGGCATTGTTCGAGAGATTGAAAAAATGATCTATACGAGAAATTCATTCGTCAATTTTAATTATAAATTGGAAGATGCGGATGTCTGTTTTATTGGAATTCCGTTCGATTCGACATCAATAGAGAGTGGAAGTAGAAATGGTCCGGTAGCTGTGAGAGAGGCGTTAAAGAATATCGAGGGCTACGATACCGAGACAGGAATTGATATCTTCGAAAAATTAAAGATCTGCGATATTGGCGACATAGAGGTTGTTCCCGGATCCTATAAATTAACAGCAGAGAGGATTAAAGAAACGATAAGTGAAATATTGGAGAGGAATCCGGAAATATTCATAATATCGGTGGGAGGGGAACACTCGATAACCCTACCAATAGTGGAGATAATAAAACCAGATACAATTCTCGATTTCGATGCACACGCAGATATGAGAAGGGAATATCTGGGCGTGGAATATTCACACGCCACATGGGCCTATCATGCCATGAAGAGATTTAATCTTGTGCAGAGAGGAGTCAGAAGCTTCTCAAGAGAGGAATATGAGATAATTAAGAAACTTGGAGATGAAATCCGTGGGAGAACATATCTAACAATAGACATCGATGTCTTTGACCCATCGATTGCTCCAGAAACCGCCCTACCTGAGCCAGATGGATGGAATCTTGAAGAATTTTGCAAGAATCTAAACGATGTCAAGAATTTGATTTCCATGGATATAGTTGAAATTGCACCAAAATCATTCAATTCTATAACCGCAAATCTCGCGGCGAATATAATAAAGAGGATTTTATGCAAATTGGTGATTTGATTGAAATATGAGAGATTAAATGAGATTCTATTGGTAATTATTATAGCATTTTTAATTCTCGTGTTTTTCCTGACACTGGAAAGATTTAATGCCGTTAATAAAACATTGAACATAACCACCACAACTTCTACAATCTCAATTCCCACATCCTCAGTAACCACCACGACAATGATTGAATCAACATCCTCCACAACGATACCAATCCCAACTACCTCAACATCTATCTCTACAACCACAACATCCCTGAGTTCGTGCGTCTCATCAAATGATTGTGGAAGCGAGTTTTATCATGGAACATATTTCTGCGAGAACGGAAATGTCGCACTCCTCAAGTATATACCGAGATGCGTTCACGGGGTTTGTAAGTTCAGGACGAGAGTTCAAATCATGGATGTTTGCCGTGAGAATGAGACATGCATCCCTGGACTGGGTAGATGCGTCCCAGAGAATAGATACCAAATTCCCTCTGGCTCAAGAATCTTGAGATTAAATAACAATGAATTTGGCGAGATCTTTGGCTATAAATTTAGAGTCGAATTTATTCAATATAGGGGGCATGAGATACCTGCCGTTTTGTTGAGTGTTGTGGGACCAGACGGCTCTGAGACTGAGGCGGCGTGTAGTCGGGACATGGAAACGAGAATTGATGACTTGGAGATTGGACTATACTCGGCAACGGAATCATCGGTGGTGATATGGGTCAAGAAGGTATAAAGCTAGATGAATATTTTAATATTTGAATTTGACAATTTAATAAATACTCTCAAATTCATATAAAATGGACAGAATCTTCCCAAACATCTCCGATATAAAGAGATTGAGAGAGTCATTGGGCATTAGTAGGAGAGAACTTGCAAGATTATCCGGAATTGATCAATCTGTGATTACTGAAATTGAAGAAGGCAGGATAAAGCCGTCATACGATAATGTTACAAGAATCTTTACAGTTCTGGAAAGAAAGAGAAGGGAGAGGGTAACGAAGGCAAGAGATATAATGAACAGGGTCGTTGTTGGAATAGGGGCAAATCAGAAGGTAAGGGATGCAATAGAGATAATGGAAAAGGACAGATTCTCTCAACTTCCCGTGTTTGATAGGGGAAATGTTGTTGGTTCGATCTCTGACCAGACGATACTAAATCGCATAAGTGAATATAAATCCAAGGTTCCATTATCAGAATTGCCAATTTATAAGATAATGGATAAACCATTTCCCACAATAGATGGTGATGCACCTCTAACATTAATCTATGAATTGCTTAAGCACAGTTCTGCGGTTCTGATCGTTGAGAAGGAGAAAATAGTTGGAATTATAACAAAGACGGATTTGTTCAAGATCGTCTAATCAATCCCTTATTTTGGATACAAGGTATTCTGTAAATTCCGATGTCTTTGCACTACCTCCAAGGTCGAAGGTCAATTTCTTACCCTCTTTAAAGACATCAATTAATGCGTTCATTATCTTATTAGCGGAATCTTCTTCTCCTATATGCCTTAGCATCATTACTCCGGAGAGAATTGTTGCAGTTGGATTTACTTTATCGAGACCGGCATATTTTGGAGCAGAGCCGTGAACTGGTTCAAAAACGGCAATATCCTCCGATAGATTTGCTCCCGGGGCAACACCCAAGCCACCAACGAGACCCGCACATAGGTCCGAGATTATATCGCCGAACATATTTGTGGTTACAATTACATCATACAATTCTGGTCTTGTAACTAATTGCATACACATGTTATCGACGATCTTATCTTCAAATTCTATATCTGGGTATTCTTCAGCAACCTCTTTAGCGGTATTCAGGAATATTCCATCGGTAACCTTCATTATATTCGCCTTATGAACTGCAGTAACCTTTTTTCTATTCTCTTTAATTGCATATTCAAATGCAAATCTGACTATTCTCTCACATGCTCTCTTTGTTATTCTTCTTATCGTTTCGCCCTCGCTCTCATTCTTGGTGTATCTTTCGATTCCAACATACAAACCCTCGGTATTTTCTCTAATAACGACCAGATCTACATTCTCATACCTCGTCTTGATTCCATCGAACGATTTTGCCGGTCTTATGTTTGCATACAGGTCTAATCTCTTCCTCAACTCAACATTCACACTCCTGAATCCCGAGCCGATCGGTGTTGTTATCGGACCCTTCAATGCGACCTTATATTTCCTTATTAAATTCAAGACATTTTCTGGGAGTGGGGTTCCCTCTCTTTCAATTGCAGATTCGCCGGCATCGATTTTTATAAATTCTATATCCGCATCAGTAGCATTAATTACCCTAACGCAAGACCCTATAACCTCTGGACCTATTCCATCCCCCGGAATCAAGACAACCCTCTTCATCATTCATCCCATCGCGATGTATGTAATTATTGGTGTAATGAATGCCTCGATAAATGCCGCAATTATAATGAGAATTAAAACAGATAAACATACCCGCAATGTCTCATTGAATACTTCATTTATATTGGAATTTCTTCTTATTAAATGAAGCCCGAATTTTAGCCCCGCAGATGATGAAATTAGGAGTGCGGAAAATTCAATGATTCCGTGAGGAATTATGGATGCAATTGATATGTTAAGTGGCAGAATTCCAAACATAATGGAAATTAATACGGAATTATTGAATATCCCTATTAATGGAATAATTCCGAGGAATATACCGCTTATAAATAGATAGAGGCATACCAATGTATTATTGAAGAGATACTCAAAAAAATCGATAAATGGTAGTGATGTGTAGGGTGTGCCAAGTATCCCACCATCCCTCTGATAAATGAGGTCAGATATCGTATCAGAAAATACAGAGAATGGGCTTCCAACATTATATCCAATATAAAATCCGAAGAGTGCAATAATTGAGCATGCCAGTATATACCTAAAATCATTACAAACGAAATTAGATAGAATTCGTGGCGATTCCTTCACAAAACTCAGACATCTTATAATTAAATTTTTAATACGAATGGATTCAATTTCTGGAATCATTATTTGTTCATTTATCAGACTCAGAAAGAGATTCATTCTTGCGATCTCTATAATTGGTATGAGCAGTAGTGTAGAAATCAATGTCGATAGTGAAGAAAGGTTGTAGCCAGAGAGTGAAATAATAAATTCTATTGGTGCAAATATGAGATAGAATACAATCCAGATACAAATGGAGACTAAATAGAACAGGGCAACACACCATATATTCCGACATACAAGTCTTATACTGTTCTCTATGGATTCGATGACCTTAGAGTCCTTAACCACTATGAGGATATCCGAGAAGAAGAGCAGAATACTTATCATAATCCAGAATATAAAATATAGAATTAATGAGAGAATTAGGATTAGTATGAATATAAATGCATTTAATGCGATTGTGCCGGCATCTAGATCATTGTATGTTGTTATGAAAAGTAGAACAAAAAAGAATGCTAAGATTGCAAAGAATATTATCGAATAGGTTAAGAATATGAAGAATTTGATAATCCACAGGAGCAGGACTCTAAGGAGATATCTCCTCCCATAAACAAAAAAATTATTCAGATTTATATCCCGAGTTATGCCCTTCCATATATAACCAATTCTTCCAGCGTTTATATATGCGTTGAGAATTATATAAAGAATGGTCAGAATTACACCCAGAATTATGATCATTACAAATACGATTCCGATATCAGTGAGGAACCCCTCCAGTTCATTGACAAGTTGATACACTTCAGAATCGCTCGCGTAATATCCATACTCGGAAAATTTATTTATTATTGGAATTATTCTCGGGATTATTGGTAGTGAGAGGAGTATCAAAGAAAAGATAAGTGTCCATATGATGCCTGTTAGAAGAGAACTCGAGATTAGAGATGGAACTGCAAGATATGGAAATCTGAAGAGTTGTTTCATGGAATGAATGAAGTATTTTGGTACATCTTCTACTTTACCTCTTCCTCCTTTATTACTCAAGTTTAAATCCTCCATGTTTTCTGAAATGCTCGACTAAACCGCCATCTTCTAGGATATGGAGCATAACCTTGGGAAGACGCCTTATTCTAAATGTCAAATTCTTCGTTCTATCGAATATTGAGCCATTCCTCAGGTCAATTTCAATCAAATCATTGTCATCGATCTTATCTGTATGTTCACACTCAATAACGAGCAAACCAATATTTATCGCATTTCTGAAAAAGATTCGAGCAAAGGATTTTGCGATCACCGCTGAGATTCCAGCATATTTTATTGCTATGGGCGCCTGTTCTCGCGATGAGCCGCATCCGAAGTTCTTACCGGCAACTATGAAGTCCCCTTTTTTGATTTTTTTATAGAACTCGGGGTCTATGTCTTCCATTACATGTCTCGCCAACTCCTCCTCATTTATCGTCTTGAATTTGTATCTTCCAGAAATGATCAGATCCGTGTTTATGTCATCCCCGAACTTATGGGCATTTCCAATTAATTTTTCTATCGGGGGCATATTATCAATTATAAAATTAAATTTAATAAACGGACCTTCTCTTAAAAAACCTTCATAATAACTCTATGAAAGAAGGAATTTCATACTTGAAAGTCAAAGCGAGCGGTAAGATTTTTCCTTATAAAGTGGTTTCTGCCCCGATTTCTTTCCCTTCTTGTTTGCAAACTAATGCACCAGTTTTCTTTCAACTTCATTCTACCCCCTCTTTAAACCAAAATTATGAGTTCTCTGTCAAACTCTCTCACTACTTAAAGTCCATTGGAGTTAGTCATGGAGTTCTTATACCTACAAACCAGTTTGTTTTGCATTCTCTGTTAGAGTTCCCAAATAGCAAAATAAAATAGCAAGGGTCAAAAATCCATCTCTCTCAGGTCTTTTCCTCTACCACAATAGTTTTAGCTAATACATCACCAATTCTTTGATCTTTCTCTGATAATAAGATTGCAACCAATCCTACTAAATAGAAGAAGCACATATCTATTAACCTTAGGATTGTGCGAATTGCAGTTTGGGTGTAAGAGGGGATTTTTCCGTCGAGTGTCGTTACCTTTATCTTCAATATTCTCTTGCCAATGGTTTGACCACCTCCAAATGACCCCTCTAATGAGATGTGGTAAAGAAAAGGAATTAGGAGGAGTAATAGTAACATGAGTAATAGCCAGAATAATGCTATTACTCCTCTAATTATTGGAAGGAGGTATGCTACCGCCCAAAAGAATACTACTATAATGATGGAAATAAAGAGCTTTATGAAATCATCGATTATAGTGGCAATAGCCCTCTTTATAAGCAAATCCGTGTTTGTCATTTTTGTTCAATTTCTCGATAAACCACCACGGATTTTGCTTGAAATTACCAAATTATTCATAAAATATTTATAAAATATTCACAAATCCAAAGCCGAAGGAATTTCTCTCACCGAAGCCACAGTCCAGGGCGAAATTTAGAATTTTTTTCTGCTCTTTTGTTAGGTAAGAGAAGTGGAATTCCCACAAACTTCCAATGAAGAGTTGCTCCCTTCCATCGATCAGGACATGATTTGCTATTGGGCCCTTAATGAATTTAAAGACCTCGAAGATTCTTTCCATCTCTATCTCTGTTTTATGAAATTCATTATATTTTTTAATTAAATTTTCTTCTAATTGCTTGACAAAGGCTTCGAAGCTGTAGCAGGGGCGCCAGAAGATGTAGCGCCTCTTTCTATATTCCTCTGGAATTTTATATTTTTCATAATTCCTCTCTGGAATTCTTATCACTATTGGCGTTGCGGAAATCAGCCTCGAATTCTTCCTAAGAACTGGGTTCAAAATTTTAATTTTGTCTATATGAAATTGCATTTCTCCTATCCCTATGGAGTCTTTTTCTTCGATTCTGTTCTTCAGGAGTTTTATAAACGCCCCGTCCGGGGATGAGATCAGAAGGTTTCTTGAGTCATTTTCCTTTAGATTTCCTATCGGAAAGATATTTGAAAAGCAGAAGAATTTATAGCCAGGTTTGTCATGGATTTTTCTGTATATAGAGTTCTCCAAGAGATTGTAGATAAGACCCTGAATTTTATTAAAATAGGAGAGATCATAGACACAATCCTTCTCCGAGATTAGATTTAATAAGAGACGCATAAATTTATTTAGGAATGGATGTAAAAAATTTGTTTATCCTAATTTTTGTATTGGTTTTGATTTGGATTCTGCTGAATCCAATAGGTAGATTTGGTCTCCACTTCTTTGGGTTCACTGTATACTCTGGAATTCCATTTCCGTATGTTGATTTAAAGATTTATTCCAGTGGCGTGCCTTCTATAAGAGAAAAGTCGCACTTCATTTCATATGAAGAGGTTGAAGATTTATTGGATGCGGAAATCTTGATTATGGGTATAGGTTATGATAGAATTTGTAGAGTGGACAAGAGGATTCTAAATTCAAGTGTGGAGGTAAAGATCTTGGATACAGAAAATGCGATTAAGGAATTTAATAGATTAAGGAATGAGAAAAGAAAAGTCGCAGCCATAATTCATTCTACATGCTGATTTTTAAGCTTTTTTAATAAATTTTCTGCTTCCTTCAGATTATCATTTAGGAACTCTCCATACTCCTTGTCCCAACCGCCCCTCTCCATGGAGTCCTTCAGGATGGATACGGACTTCTCCAGCAATTTTGTGGCATCTTCATAATTATTCTCATTTATGAGAAGTTTTGCCCTTATCTTCGAGGCCATAGCATCATTGATTTTTATCTTCTGCTCAATTCTTGTCTTGTCTTCTATTCTGATTACCTTATCCGATGCCATCTTAAAGTAATTGTTTGAATCTTCAAGGTATCTTTCTGAATTCTTGAGGTCATTTAGATTCTCATGACACTGGGCAATTCTCCGATATACTTCTCCCAGGAGATCCAGTCTATCGGCACTCAATTCTTTATCCTCAGGGATTGAATTTATGAATTTTAGGTATAGTTGTATTGCCCTCGCATAGGAATTTTTCATCTCTATTTCATTTTTCTTATCTTGTGGTGATAATTTTTTGTAGCAATCTCCAATTCCCTTGAATCCGTCTCCAGCCTGCATGTAGTTGTTATTGTTCAGATTTGTTATTGCATACTTCTTATATGTTGAGATTATATCTTGAATATTATCTAATTTGATTGACCCGAGATGGGGCTCCTCAATAACCTCGATTGTAATTGGATTTGATGATTTTACATACTTCTCGCCTTTTTCATCCTCATATAGGAGTTCCATTGGTATCAATTTATATTCCCCCGGTTTGTCAACCTTTATCTCAATACTCGTCTTAACTGTTTTTCCCGTTTCTAATTCATTTAATCCAGATGGAGAATTAATGATTGAGAAATTCTCTGGAAATTGGGGAAGAAAATTTATCTTGCAGATTCTTTGCTCACCACGATTTGCAATAGTTATGTTTATTGGCAGTAATCTATTTGTAAATGTATAAGCGTATCTGTCCAAGGTTAAACTAACCTCGGGCTTTCTACCTATTTCACTTAATATGTCTTCACACTCTTTTATATTCTTCTCCAAAAATTTGATGTATTTTTTATCAAGGTTTCCAATCTCAATAGATTTTCTAAAGTATTCAACCGCTCTCTGCAATAATTTAGACCCCTTCTTATAATTTCCCTGTTTTATAATCAACTTTCCAGATACCTTGGCGAGAAATGCCTCACTCAGTGCTATATTTGCATGATCATTCTTCTCCTTATAGTAGGTAAGTGCCTTTTCAAAATATTTCTCCGCATCTATCAATTTATCTAATTCTCGATATGCTTCTGCGATTCCAAATAATGCATTTCCCACATTTGCCTCTTCAGTCTCAATTATCTCCTTTCTCTCTATAAGTTCAATATATTTTAGGTATTCCTGAATTGATTTATTATAGAGGTTTCTCATCTGCTCCTTTCGATTTATCTTTTTATAAGAGTCGCCGGCAAGTTTGTGATAGTGGGCTGCTCTAAAGAGATTGTTCTTACTTAGAAAGAAGTCCGCATACTCGGAATAGGTTTCGGCAGCACTTTCATAGTCATTAATTGCTATATAGCATTCTGCGGCACGGTCGAGCCTTTTCGCCTTCTTATACTCTTGAATTGCATTTGTAATTGTATCTAATGTTGTTCCATACCCCTTCTCCTCCTCAAGACTGCCCGCCCTGAAGTAGAGGTCTCCAGATGTAATAAAATCATCCAATTTATCAAATGATTCTGCTGCCAATTTATAATATTTTATTGCCCTGTCCAAATTTTTATTTTCAAATTCATCATCGGCAATTCTTTTGTATAATTCGGCAGCCTTTCTGTAGCCCTTCACCGCCAGACCTTCACTATCATTTATCTCTTCGGTGCATTTTCCATATTTATAATAGAACTCGGCAGATTTTTCGAGGTCATCTAATGCTCTATAACATTCTGCAAGTTTCCAGTAACTCTTTGCGGTATCTATCGGTCTCTTTGCCTTTAGAGATAGATTGGCAGACTTATTGTAGTAGTAGATAGCATCCTTGTAATTGGATAGTTTTTGATAGCACTTTGCGGCATTATAATAAGAGGAGATGGCAGTTATCTCATCATAATACATACTTGAGTCTCCAGCAAGTATATAGTAGTGAGCAGCCTCATCTAACTTGTTTGTTTCCTCATAGTCCTTTGCTATACCAATATATGCCTTTGCAACATCATGATAACGACCAATCCTCGAATCAACCTCGCTTGACTTAAAGTAGAGTTCAACTGCCTTTTCATGCTCTCCAAGACTTCTCAGGAGTTCGCCAGCCTTCCTATAACATGAACTTGCAGCTATATCATCTCCAAGATCGGAATTCATTTCTGCAGATTTTATATAAAGATCATACGCTTCTTTGTATTTTCCAGCCTTCTCATAATAGCCAGCTGCCTTCTGATACGAAGAAACGACAAGTAGATAATTATTTAATTTCATATAATTATCGGCAATTTTTAGATGGCACTCTGCGGCCTTATCATATGCGCCAACATCCTCATATGTTATAGATGCCAATTCTAGATATTTATTTGAATTGTCATAATCCTTTTGTTCCAAATACATATCTGCTACCTTACAATAGTATTCGGCAGATTTTCTGTAGTCTCTCGCCTTCTCCTCGGGTGTGAAGTGTTTTATTGATTGATAAAGCTCGGCAATCTTTATGTAATATGGAATTAGTGCATAATAGCTCTGGAGCGTATATCCCGGTCTGGATGCAATTATCTTCAATTTTGCTTCAATAAAATTAAAATATGCCTCTAATGCTTTTCTGTAATTCTTAGATTTTTCATATTTTTTTGCGCTCTTCAACCAAGCATTAACCTCCTTATTCTCCCTCGTTTCCATCCACCATTTTAAGATAGATTTCTTTAATTGCTCTATCAATTGATTGGTTCCCTTACCCTTTCCCTCTTCCTTTTTCTTCTCAGCTCCACTCATCTCCTCAACCTTTCCGGCATCCATCTTTCAATTTCAATTATTATTCAATTAAACTATATGAAATTATAACTATAATAAAAATTCTTTCATAGTGGAGATGTATTATAGAATTCTGGAACATATAAGGGATGTGGTTAAGAAGGCAATTCATAAGAATTTGATAGATGAGATAGATGTATATGAGTCAGAGGTAGCCGACTTCTCTTCTACAATTGCCTTTAGACTCTCAAGGAAATTGAAAAAGAGCCCGATAGATATTGCTTTTGAATTGAGTAAGAAGATCAAACCAGAGATGTATGTTGAGAAGGTGGAGGCGAGGAATGGGTATCTAAATTTCTATCTAGGTTATGAGGAATTATTCCCAGAGATCATTAGAGAGGTCAGAACGAGGGGTAGCGATTATGGAAGAGCACTTGACAAGAGAAAGAGGATAATCCTTGAGCATACATCGATAAATCCCTCCGGTCCGGTACATATTGGAAGACTCAGAAATTCATTAATTGGGGATGCGATCGCAAGAATATTAAGGTTTAATGGCTTTGAGGTTGAGACACACTACTATGTTAATGACACAGGAAAGCAGATCGCAATAATCTTCCAGGGGTTTAGGGATGGAATTAGACCTGATAGAGATATCATAAAATTTTATGAGAAATACAAGGAAAAGGATGATTTTGTAGTATTTTTTGAGTATGTGGCTGCAAATAAGAGATTCGAGACGGATTCAAAATTTGCGGACAGAGTAGAATCGGTCATAAGAAGGATAGAAAATGGTGATGAGAAAATACTTGACGAGATTTCATCCATCGCAAGAAAATGTCTCAACGGTCAAAGAGAAATATTTGATAAGTTAAATATAAAATTTGATAAATTCGATTTCGAGAGTGATTACATAAGAGAGGGGAGGGTCAGGGATGTTATAAATTTCTTAAAGAAGAGCAAATACTGGAGGGTAACTGAAATTGGTTCTGGTCTTGATTTGAGAGAATTTGGCATAGAGAAGAAGGGTGGAGTTTCTATCATCGAAAGGTCCGATGGCACATCTGTGTATTTAACCAGAGATGTCGCATATCATCTTGAGAAGAGTAAACTCGGCGACATCTTGCTTAATGTTCTCGGGGAAGACCATAAACTTGAATTTCTGGAGTTAAAGACGATTCTGACAAAGATATACAAATTAAGCATTCCAATAAATGCAATACATTATTCATTTGTTAATTTTGAGGGTATGGAACTATCAACGAGGAAAGGGCTCATCGCGCCAGTTGACAAACTTATCGACGAGGCCATTGAAAAGGCTGAGAGGGAAATTGAGAAGAGAAGTGTTGCATCAAGGGATATCGCCCCAAAGATAGGCATAGGCGCAATAAAGTATCATATTCTGAGGACAGCCCCCTCTAAGCCAATAACATTCAGATGGGAAGAGGCTCTCCATTTTGATGGAGAATCTGCTCCATATATACAATATGCTCATGCCAGGTGCTGTAGAATCTTGGAAAAGGCGGATGTAGATATCGATACCATAGATGTCTCATCTCTAAAAATTGGAAGACTTGAGATCGAAGAGAGGAATCTCCTGTTCCAAATACTGAGATTTCCGAATGTAGTTGAGAGGGCTGGGAACGAATTAAAGCCGAATATAATAGCAAATTATCTCTATGACTTAGCAAGTTGTTTTAACAGATTCTATAGGGAGTGTCAGGTACTTAGAACTGGGAGAAGAATAAGAGAGAGGAGATTATTGCTTGTTGATTGCGTAAGAATAATTCTAAGCAATGGATTGGATTTATTGGGAATTGATGCGCCAGAATGTATGTGAAGAGATTAAGGATTAAGATGCATTTGATCTGTCCAATCGAAGAGGTGTGTTGCTAAACCGATATGAGATATACCGCAAGGATTGTGGATATTCAATTAGCTCTGTTACTGATACTCGGTAGAAATATCGGAGAGCGGTTTTCTAAGAGCTAAGAGAGAATTTGAATACTCACAGTAGTGATTGCTCTCCAACAATAGTTTCAATACTTAGATACTTATCATTTATGCCTATGGAGTAATTTTTTTTAGAAATTAAGGCGTCTATTGAGTAGAATCTCGGCTCCTTCTTTTGGAATTTTATACATATATATGCATCACATTTAGCAATATCGGAAAATTTTTTTAATTCCGTAGCAGCCTTCTTTACATTTAATCTATCTTTTTTTGTGACCTTGCACTCTATCAGCAATATTTTTCCATCCTTAATTGCGATTACATCTGGAACTGGAAATTTTATACTTCCTGATCCTGCAGACCTAACTGCGGTCCAGCCATATTTCCAGAATTTCCTTATTATCTCGCGCTCAAATCTCGCTCCTTTTTGATATTTATTCATTTTGTGACCAATTCTGGTAGATTTCCGAAGCATGCCATTTCATCCCCTCTTATTATTATTGTGCCATCTATCCCCTTGATCTCCTTTGCCTTCTGAATTCCCCTCTCAATTCCATTCTTACCCCTTACGCAATTTGCAATTGCAGTTGCCGATGCATCCGCCAATGCACACGACTTTGCAACGACAGTAACTGCGTCCGCATCTCCAAAATTTACTGAATGACCAACTGATGATGAACTCGTACATACACCAATCTTTCCAGATTCTGGCATGATCTTTAATGCAATTCTATTTGAAAATCTGGAATTGCCCGCATATATTCTAACTGTTACTGGATTACTCACCCTTAAACATATATCCCCGCCATTATCAACTATAACATTATTCGCCCCATTCTTTAGCATGAATTCGCATATCAATTCGGCAATTGTCCCGGCAACAGATGCCATCGGTCCCACATTAACCCTCTCTGCCACATCTGCCATAATCTTCACAATTCTTGGAGCGTTTTTACTTATGTTCAGGGGAGAATAGGATGTCAGGAAAAATTTATCCTCAATAATATAATTTTCAAGCAGCATGTAGTTCTTCTCAAGTTCTAATAGTGCCTCATTCTTTAAATCTTTATCACAATATACCTTAATCTTGGAATTTCCATACTCAATTTTAAATTCATTCAAATTTCCTAAATCTCTTGAAGATCTTGAAGAGATAGACTTCTTCTCGGACATGCTCGAATACATGCTCCACAGATTATACATTTTTCACCATCTACTACAAGTTTCCATTCTTCATTGAATGATAGGGCATTTGTTGGACACAGTGCAATACATGCTCCGCAATCAACACATCTTGTATCGTCATTCACAATATTCTCCCCAAGCCTTATTACCTCAACACCCTTTCTTCTTAGAGACTCTATCACCATCTTTTGATCCTCATCATCCCCAAGAATTGTTATGATTAATTCTGCCTCATCATAATCAACCTTTGCCCTGAGAATATTTATCAGTATTCCAGTTTCAAGCACCGTCGTTGCAATTATTGGCGAATCTACAATATCCGATGAATATCTTAGTATGTATTTATTCATCTTCTTACCTTTTACCTACTTCAATATCTCTCCTAATCAAATCTGCAGTTGAGATTATTCCAATTACATTGTATTTATCATCAACGACCGGAGTTGCATTTATGTTATACTTATCTAATCTCCTTGCAACAACATCGATATATTCATCTGGTTTGGATACAATAACATTCCTCGTCATTATATCTCTTAATCTTTTCCTTCTCCTTGCAATGGCATTTGTTATATCCCATGATGTTATAATCCCAACAAGTTTACCTTCATTATTGACTATCGGAATCTGATCGATCTGATTCTTTACAAGTAAATTTGATACGAAATCTATTGAGTCATCCTCCTTTGCAGTTATAACATTCCTCGTCATTATATCCTTTACTCTTGGAATTCTCTCGATCATCCTCATCTCTTTAAATTCAGTATCTCTTGGCAAATTCTCAACACATTTACTAAGGAAGAATTCCTTCTCAAGAATCAATTCCTTCAATTTTTCTGCGATCTCAATGGATTTCTTTATACTTGAGAGGGGGCTTGTCTTTACCTTCCTACCATTTATTTCAATTCTTCCAGAGAGCAATTCCTCAAATTTTACCCTTTTAATTATTGGTCTGTCTCTCCTCCTAACTCCATAGTCCAATATGTCAACTTCTATATCCTCATTCCTTATTGCAGTATTCCTTGCAATCTCCTCATCGAGAATCGGGATTGGGATTCCGATCCCCACAAATAGAGATGTCCCATAGTTTTGAATTACTGCAGCCTTTAAAAATTCTGGATCCATTTCCTTTAGATTCCCTATAACGGAAATCGTTCCGAAGCCCGTTTTTGGAGAGTGTTGGGTTCCCTCCCCGGCGACATACCCCTGAGCACCGCACAGGAATATTCTTGTTCCGAGACCAATTGTCCTGTAATCTGGGTCATTTATCAACGGATTTAATTCGCCAGAGCCGGCAAAATTCACATTTCGCATTCCCGGCAATAATGTGCCCATATAGGTATGTATGACTTCTGAGGTCGAGTTCGTTGCGGCGTTATATCTCTGATACGAATTTCTCGGATTAAACATCATTGCCTGATTTAGGTCCTCAATTGTTATTGTAGTGTTCAATTTTTTTCTTGGATAACAATCGGTCCCATATGAAATTGCCCTGAGATTTATCTCTCTCCCAGATACGAGGTCTTCAATTACATGTCCGCCACCATACTCAAAGCCTTTATCCTCAGATAGTTGAGCTGCTCCGAGATAGGCATCAACTGCGGCAATTCCCGTATATGCCTCAACATCATTAAGCCAGACCTTCTGCATCTTTATCGGAGGATCAGAATGTCCAAAATTCATAAAGATTCCCGAGGAACACATGGTGCCAAATGTTCCGGTAGTGACAATGTCCACTTCCCTTACTGCCCTCTCCGGATTTTCATCGAATATATCTGGCATTTCATCTGCCCTCACCACCACAACCTCTCCGTTTCTTATCTTCTCATTGATGTGTTCAATTGTCTTTCTCATCTTATTCATCAGACAAAAAATAATACTATTTATATTGGAATTATTCATATATAAATACAAATTACCATAAATTATGCATATATGCATAAAATGTTGCCAGAATTGTCTGAAATAAGAAGGATAAGAAAGAGATTGGGAATGACACAAACAGAATTGGCGAGAATGGCAAATGTGAGCCAATCATTAATAGCAAGGATCGAAAATGGAGCGGTTGATCCGAAGTATTCCAATGTCATGAGAATCTTCAAGACATTGAACGAGATAAAGAGTAAGGAGTTGTGTGCAAGAGACATAATGACACCCAATGTTGTGGGAATTCAGATGAACAGTTGTATAGGGAAGGCGGCAAAACTAATGAGGACCCACAATATTTCACAATTGCCAGTCTTTGATGGAAATAGGATTATAGGCTCCATATCTGAACAATCGATCCTTGATAAGGTTTCAAGTGGGATTGATATCGAGAAATTATCATCAAAGAGAATTAATGAATTAATGGAGGAACCATTTCCAATCGTGGGAATGAAAACTCCTCTAAGCACAATTTCTCTGTTATTGGGGAACAATAAGGCTGTTCTTGTTGTGGAGAAGGGGGAGATAAGAGGAATAATTACTAATGCTGACCTACTCAAGGTTCTGAGAGGATAATATTTAAATTTTATATACAAGATAGTAAAAGAAGATGGGAAAGACAATTTCTGAGAAGATATTGAGTATGCACTCTAAGGAGGATGCATATGCCGGCGATATAGTGATTGCAGAGATAGACTTTGCTATGAGTCAGGATGGCACTACACCATTAGCAATAAAGTCATTCAAGGAGATGAATTCCAAGAGGGTCTGGAATCCAAGGAAGATGGCGTTTGTTATAGACCACTCGGCGCCAAGTCCAAATCAGGATGTGTCAAATCTACACAAGATGATGCGCGAATTTGCAATTGAACATGGAATAGAGAATTTCTATGATATTGGCTCCGGGGTTTGTCACCAGGTTATGGTTGAGAGTGGGAGCATCACATCTGGTGACCTTGTTGTTGGTGCAGATTCACATACCTGTATGTATGGGGCATTGGGTATATTCGCAACGGGAATTGGAAGTACAGATATGGCGGCCGTGTTTACATCTGGAAAATTGTGGTTCAGAGTTCCCGAGACGATGAGACTTATAATAAATGGAAATCTTCAGAATGGAGTTTATGCAAAGGATTTAATTCTCCATATAATCGGAAGATTGGGTGCCGATGGTGCAACTTATATGACAACAGAATTTACTGGTGAGTTGATTTCAAAATTGTCAATGGACTCTCGCTTTACAATCTGCAATATGGCGGTTGAGATGGGTGCAAAGACCGGAATAATTAAACCCGATAACAAGACAATAGAATGGCTTAAAAATAGAACAAAAAGAAAACCATTAATCCTGGATAATGACCCAGATGCCGAATTCTCAAAGACCTTGGAGTTTGATGCCGATGACATTACACCGCAAATAGCAAAACCTCACAGAGTTGATAATGTTGTCGACATAACTGATGTTGAAGGTATTAAAATAGATGAGGCGTTTATAGGAACGTGCACAAATGGGAGATTAGAGGATTTGGAAATTGCGGCGAGGATTCTCAAGAATAAAAAGGTTAATAGGGATGTTAGATTTATAGTTGCACCGGCATCCAGGGAGATATACATAGAAGCGATGAATAGGGGGATAATTCAGATACTTCTCAGGGCGGGGGCTGCTATCGTGACTCCGGGCTGTGGACCATGTGTTGGAACCCATAATGGCGTTCCTTCGGATGGCGAGAATGTCATTTCAACCGCAAATAGGAATTTTAAGGGAAGAATGGGCAATAATAAGGCGTTCATCTATCTGGCATCACCGGCAACGGTTGCAGCGTCGGCAATAAAGGGGGAAATCACCGACCCAAGAGAATTTATATAATATTTATATTAATTAATCTCCCTTCCCTTTCATAAATATAATGGGTTTACAGCCTCTCATTTAGAATGATAGACAAAAGAAAGTTAGACCACTTGAGGATCTGTATCGAGGAGGATGTAGAGTCCGGAGATCCGGGATTCGAGAATATAAGATTGGAGCATAAGGCATTGCCCGAGGTCGACTTTGATGAGATTTCAATGGATATAGATCTCTTTGGAAAGACACTAAGGTACCCAATAATCATAGAGGGAATGTCTGGTGGCTTGGGGCGTGGGAGGAAATTAAATAGAGACCTCGCAAGGGTCGCCCAGGATTATGGAATCGGACTTGGGGTGGGAAGCCAGAGAATA
>QMZM01000002.1 GCA_003663175.1 Candidatus Altarchaeales archaeon
GAGTTAGGACAAGGTATGAGGTTCTATCCTTACCAACAGCCATTATGGAAGTTGTGTGCGTATTGAGTTATCGAATAGTCTAAAGGTCTAAAGAAGCCACGCTCAATGTCTCTAACTTTTAAACCTAACCTCGCCACTTGCCCTACTTCTCACTAACCAAGTGTCATAGATTAATTTGCCACTTTGGGTTTCACAGAGCAAAAACGATTTTTCTACTTTGTCGATTAATAATATACCACCCAGTGATATGCTGGTGTTTTTCATAGTGGAATATTGGAGATTTGTTCCCTAATATTCCATCATTGGGCATTGAGTGGCGAAGTTAAGTCTCTATTGGTAAGGGTATCTTCTCGAGTTTTCCATTCTCATCTAACTCTAAATCGTTTTTCAAAAGAATTTGGTTTAAGTGGTATTTAACTTTTTTTACTACCGAAGGTTAAAATTCCTAATTGCGAGTTTCCATATAGGTATAACCTCTATTTCCTTTCTATTTATCTTGATGATATCTTCCACATCTCTTGAGATTAAGTAGCCTTTATTAACACCAAATTTGCGCATAAAGGATAGTAATCCCTTTATATCTTCTTTTGAAATCTTGTCCTTATATTTAATTTCTATTGGTTTATCTCGATAGACGAAATCCACCTCCTTATTGCCTTTTCTCCAGTAAAGCTCAGCATCTAGATAACTCCTAATAAAGCATTCTGCAAGATTTTCCTCGCCAACCTCCCTAAAAATTCCAGTTATCAGGGAAGGATGATACGGATAAACCCTTTTCAACTTTCTAGAAACAGATAACATAGAACCACGATAGTTCTTAACCAGTCTTATTATATAACCAAATTCCAACATCTTTATGTGGGAAATCAAGGTATTTTTACTTTTTCCAAGATCTCTTGATAAGGAATCTAGATTTAAATACATTCCCGGAGACGAAAGAAAGATCTCAGTTAGGTTTTGAAGTAAATCCGCATCAGCATCTTTTAAAACTTTTTGAAAATCTGAAAAGAGAATTTTATCGATGATAAGCTCTTTTACATACTCTTTAGCCCTTTCTTCTTCCCAATCAATTATTTCTGGAAACGCTCTTTTCATGAAAATGGGAAAAGTCGCTTTTAATTTATTTGCCCACACCTCTGGCTTTTCTATTTTCTTTCCAAATTTAAGTTCAAAGAATTCATTAAAGTTTAGGGGCTTTATTTCAACAAAAAAATATCTTCCTGTTAAATTCTTTCTCGCTTTTTCTTCTATTTGCAGACTTGCAGAGCCAGAAATCACAAACTTTACATTTGGTAGAGCATCATAAAGCAATTTTAATTCATCATACCAATTTTTAAGCTTGTATATCTCATCAAGAAACACAAAAATGTTTTCATTTTCATAGTCAACATCAGTTAGTTTTGAATAAATATCTAAAATTTTTTTAATCTCAAGTGATCCTTTATCGAAAGAAAAATATAGGATGTTGTAAGGGGATACTCCTCTATCTATCAAATATTGAATCAGTTGGTACATTAAGGTACTTTTTCCAACTCTTCTTAGACCACAAATTATAATTATCTGCCTATATTTCATCAAATCTTGAAGCTCATTAAAATACCGTCTTTTATAAGGCAGCGCTAAACTTTTCTTTACCTTCCCTTCTCTCCACCAATGATTCAGAAAAGAAATTAAATCTTCCATATTAGTATTTATTTCGATACGAATATTTAAATTTTTCGTATCAGATTTGATACGAATGTAATTTTTTATCAATAAAACTTAAGACCGAATCTTTCAAGCTTCTTGTAATGCTTAATATTTCTTGTTAGCAATTTAAGGTTTTTATCTATTGCTACAGATGCTATCAATAGATTTCTATCATCTATTAGCTCACCACTCTTCTTTAGAGAAATCCAGATTTCGCTTGCCTTTTTAATAATGCTATTGTCGTTAAATATCACGGAAAAACACTCTTCAAGAAGCTCTTTCGCTCTCTTTGGATCTTTACAGCCTCTTATGAACTCGTACAAGGTTATTTCAGATATATACATCTCAGCAATAGGTAACTCGCACCTACCTTTGACATAATCTATGAGAACATTAGTAAGAAACGAATCCCAATCCTTTTTTCCTTTTAATGCCCTTAGAATTTCTTTTTGTCTCCTCAGTAATTGTAATTGTTGTTGCCATAATAATTTATCCAGAAAAAGAGAGATTGAAGATTTTAATTTTTCCTCATTCTTAAAATAAGGGTGTGTCCAAAAATTCCCTCATCACGATAAAGAGAAAAGTATATGAGGACACGGGCCATAAACTTCTCTCTCTACTTCACGAGTTTGACAAACTACTTAGCCTAGAATTACCAACCCAGAAACATGCTTTACAACCTGAGAATCTGGGTTAGGTGCTCGAGAGACCAGCCGACCTAATCTCAAGCCTTTGGGAGTGGTTAATGGCTGAGAAAAAATTATGAAAAATTCTTAGGTCTAAACCGAAGAAAATGAAAAGGTTTTTATTTTTGCCTAGAAAATTACATTAACGAAAGATGAAAAAGCTTCTACTCCTTTGTCTCTTTATAATTTTCCTTAGCAATTGCATAGAACAAAAAATCTGTTCCCCTTCCACTCCAGAGTTTTGCGATAAAAGCTGCGAGGGAGATGAGGATTGTAAATCTACATGTTTATGTGGTTGTATCAATAAAGATGAAATGTGTTATGGCGAAGAAGGAATTCGATGTTACATCCTTCCCTCTTGTAGATGTGTCAATAATTCCTGTGAGATTTTTAGATCCGATGAAGTGGAGGTTAGGACCGATAAGATTGAATATGAGCAAGGGGAGAAAATAAGAGTGATTATTAAGAATAATCTAAATCAAAGCATTTGGTATGAAGAGCAGATGGGTAAGGTTTTCGATCACTGTTTTCTTAAATTACCTTCTAAGGTGCAGAAACTGGAAAATGAAAAGTGGGACGATATAGAATTGCCTCATAAATGTTGCAATGAATTAATGTGTAGAATCGGATCACCAATTAAATTAAAATTAGAACCAAAAACTAAAAGAGAGATTGAACTTAAAATTCCCTCTTCTGGCACTTATAGGTTGAAATTTGTTTATTATCTTTCAAATGATACAAGAAAAGAAAATTATGCATATTCAAATGAATTCGAGATAAAGGCTGTTAATGGTATAACGATTACTATGAATAAAACGGTCTTCCTAAAGGGCGAAAAAATTGATTTTAGAATAGACGGTAAGGTTCATGTTTGTACGAATAAATTGCCCTTTTCCATCATCAAATCCGATGGAGAACCGGTAAGATTAAAACATTCATGTGCTGGATTTGTAGGTTCGGGAGTAGATCAATATTGTGAAAATGGAAAAATAGTTTCCAAACGAATTTATCAACTTTGCAATTTCTCAAGGAAATGGTGTTATGGCTGTAGCGATTTGATAGCATGTTGGGATACATACATTCATGAAAACTTCACTTGGGATCAAAAAGAGTATGTTGAAATAACTGAGGTGTGTGATAATAGGACAATTCATAGAGAAATAAAAAAATTTGTTCCCTCGGGGATATATAAGATCGTTGTATATGATGTCGTCAACCAAGAATATGTTGAGAGTGAGTTCACGATTAAAGCAAGGGAGCCAGAGTGGCTTATCTCTACCTATGGAAAATGCAAAACAGATGAAGATTGTTATGGGGGTGGCTGTAGTGGAGAGATATGCCAGAGTAGATTTGAAGAGCCTCAATATTCTATTTGTATTGTCAGACAAATTCCAGCGAATTTCTACTGCAGATGTATTGATGGAAAATGTCAGTGGGTGAGTAACACAAAAAAATGATCAATGACAAAATAGTATTGGACAGGGAAACATTCAAGGCACTGGCAATTGAAACCAGAATAAAAATTTTAAAGCTCTTGAATGAAAGATATCAATTAACTTTAACTGATATTGCCAAGGAATTAAATCTCGCGCCATCAACTGTCAAGGAGCATCTGGATAAATTAATTTCCGCTGGTTTGATAAGACAGGTAGATAAGGGAATGAAGTGGAAGTACTATCGTCTCACAATAAAGGGAAATAAGATTATGAATCCGTATGAAAAGAGGGTCATGATAATTCTGGGTATTGGGATCGTGGCGATGTTCATCTCGATATACAGCATGCTCTATAAACTGGAGAATCTCACGAGATTCATTTCAATCGAGACTGCGCCGGCGGCATTGAGATTAGGAGGTAAGGCGCATGAGAATATAACAACTGAAATTTCTAAATATGCAGAGATAACGACATCTCTGCCACCAGAGGTCGGACGCTTACATGTTCCATATCTGGAGATAATTATTGTGATTTTATCTGCACTTATTGTCGGAATTTGTGTTGGCTACCTAATTAAGAGGAGAAGTATAATCTAAGCGTTATCTATCACATGAATTCAAATAGATTTAATTATTTTTTAATGTGTGGAAATAATTAATAAGGAGGCGATAAAAATGGTTGAGGATTGTGTTTTCTGTAAGATTGTTAAGGGAGAACTACCATCCAGAAAGGTATATGAGGATGACTCGGTTATTGGAATCTTGGATATAAATCCATTTTCCAGAGGGCATGTCTTAGTAATACCGAAAAGGCATGTTGTCTGGTTCCATGAAATGGATGAGGAACTAACGAAGAGGGTATTTGTTGCTGCAAACAGAATCTGTCAGAAAATGAAGAGGGCGTATAAAGTTAAGTATATAGATTTGTTTGCCAGGGGTATGAGGGTTCCACATGTTCATATATTTCTAATTCCAACAATAGAAAATGAAGAGAATGTATTTGATAAATTTATAAATTTAATCAGTTATGTCCAAGAGAATTTAAGACCGAGATTTTCTGATAAGGAAATGGATGAGATTGCGGAGAAACTGCGAAGGGCATAATCTACAAAATCTAAAATTTTTCTGCAAGTGTGTGGTAAATATTATCTAGATATGCGTTAATCATATGGAACATCAAATCAGCCTTCCTTTTCAATTGCCCCGTCGCTGTTCTGTGTGGGATTGACTTAAGCAATTCGCTTTGATTGCTTTGGCATGGCATGACCGATTTATTTATTATCAATCGTATAATCTAATGTGTTAGTCTCATGTAATGTATTTCCCATTACTCAACACTCATACTTTTCGGCGCACGAAATTTTGCACGCCTCCAACAAGAATTTATAATGGAAATTTAATAATGGGATGGAATTAAACTCATTTATGGAGAATGAATCGATTTTGATGATAATTTGGACATTTGACAGAATGAATAGTGGGGCATATACCCCTTGGATCAATTCCGGATTAATTCAGGATAGAATGGTAAATAAGTCGCACCGTACAGAATATTGGAAAACAACCAGAACATATGGTCGAGTTGAAATTTAATCTACTACTGAAGAAAATTTTGAATTTTGATGAATATGCATGATAAAAATTGGTATAATCTATCTGTAGAGGATGTTATTAGAAAGGTCAATTCATCTGTAAGTGGTTTATCTACCGATGAGGCTAGAAAAAGGCTTGAGATATATGGTAAGAATATAATTGAGAAAGGGAGGCGGATATCGAGGCTCGAGATATTTATATCCCAGTTTAAGGATTTTCTGATTTTAATCCTCTTAGTTTCTGCAATCATATCGTTTATTTTTCAAGAATACATAGAGTCGTATCTGATAATAGCAATAGTCATAGCAAATGGAATATTTGGATTTATCCAAGACTGGAAGGCTGAATCATCAATTGAGGCGTTGCAAAGGATGGCATCTGTAGATGCGTTGGTTATAAGGGACGGTAAAAAAAAGAAGATAAATGCTGAAGAAGTTGTTCCCGGAGATATAATAATTCTGGAAGAAGGATCGCAGGTTTCAGCAGATGCTCGTTTAATAGAGGTTTATAATCTGGAGATAGATGAGTCTCCATTAACCGGTGAATCGATTGGCGTTAGTAAGATAGTTGAACCATTACGGGGATATAGAGATTTACCGGACAGGAAGAATATGGTATTCAAATATACAAATGTAATCAGAGGAAGAGGAAAGGCGGTGGTTGTTGGAACTGGGATGGATACCGAGATAGGCAAGGTTGCAAAGAAGCTTCAGGAGGTGGAGAAAGAAGAGACTCCATTCCAAAGGGAATTAAATTCATTAGGAAAGAAATTGGGTATTTTAACCCTGGGTATCTGCGCATTTATCGTTCCACTTTCTATATTTCTCCAAGGAACTACACCATTTAATGCGTTTTTAACTGCAATAGCACTGGCGGTTGCGGCTGTTCCAGAGGGATTACCGGCAGTTATCACCCTGTCCTTGGCTCTGGGAACTAGAAAAATGGTTAAGAAGAATTCTCTTGTCAGGAGATTATCCGTTGTTGAATCTCTTGGTTCAGTAGATGTAATATGCACAGATAAAACTGGAACATTAACTGAGAATAGGATGGTTGTTGAAAAAATATTCTTTAATGAAAATACATTTGATGTTACTGGTGGTTTCTCATCTACGGGAAAATTCATTAAAAATGGGAAATCTACGGACCCAAAGGAATTAGAAATTATATTGATATCTGGAGTTTTATGTAATAATTCAGAAATTCAAGACAATGATATTATAGGTGATCCAACCGAGGCCGCATTGTTAATTTCTGGAGAAAAGGCTGGTCTTAAAAAGGAAATTCTGGAGAGAGAATATAAAAGAATTAGAGAATTTCCATTCTCATCAGAAAGTAAGCAGATGGTAACCGTTCATGAGAGGGATGGTGAGATTATGAGCTTTGTTAAGGGAGCTCCGGAGGTCATTCTGGATGAGTGTAAATGGTACTGGAAGGATGGCGAAAAAAAGTTGCTAACTAAGGAAAAGAGGGAGGAATTCCTTAAGAAGAATGACGAATTTGCTAAACATGCATTGAGGGTTCTGGGGTTTGCATTTAAAGATGGCGAGATTAAAGATATAGGTAAGGAGAGAGAATTGGTCTTCTTAGGGCTTCAGGGTATGATAGATCCACCAAGAAGGGAGGTAGGTGATGCGATTGGGATTTGTAGGGATGCCGGAATAAGGGTTATTATGGTTACTGGAGATAATGCAACAACTGCAAAGGCTATTGGGAAAAAACTTGGATTTGAGTCTAATGTTATGACAGTAGACGAATTGAAGAATCTCTCAGAAGATGAATTAAGAAGAATTGTTGAGAGGATAGATATCTTTGCAAGAGTTTCTCCAGCAGATAAGTTAAGGATCTTAAATGCATTGAAGGATAATGGACATATTGTAGCAATGACTGGAGATGGTGTGAATGATGCTCCTGCATTGAAGAGAGCAGATGTCGGAATCTCAATGGGTATAAGGGGTACAGATGTTGCAAAACAGGCATCTGACATGATATTGTTGGACGATAATTTTATATCAATAAAGGATGCGATTGCCGAGGGAAGGGGGATATTTGACAACATAAGAAAATTCGTAAATTACCTCTTATCCGCAAATATGGGTGAAATCTTTATAGTATTCTTCGGTGTTCTGATTGGTGGTTTTCTATTTCCACACGAGTTTGGCTCTGCATCACATGCACTAATTTTAACCCCCGTTATGTTGCTATGGATCAACCTATTGACTGATGGTCTTCCCGCGTTAGCTCTGGGTGTTGATCCAAAAGCAAAGGACATAATGAAGAGGAAACCCAGACCAAAGGACGAACCAGTAATAAACAAGAGAATGATGTTCTCAATAGTTGGAATTGGTGCGGTGATGGCTATAATTTCATTGCCGATATTCTTTTATAGCATTAAAATGGATAAAGATCTAATCAAGGCTCAAACAATATTATTCACACTGATAATAACCATGGAGATGGTGAGAATTCAAGCAATAAGATCAAGGTATAACCTATCAATATTCTCAAACGAATGGCTAATCTTGGCTATAATTTCATCTCTATCTTTACAATTGATTGTTCTATATACGCCATTGAATAAATTCTTTAGAGTTACTCCACTGGACATCAATTCCTGGATTATTATCTTTATAGGACTTGTTATATTTGCTATACTAACCTATCTTTTTGTGAAGATTGAAGATATGATATTTTAGAAACCTCCGAGAGTTTCGTTCAAACGCTGAAAAGGCTATCTAAAAGATGGATGGGGGAGAATGCGCGTGGTAGAGACCATGGTCGAGACACCCACCTTCATATTCGCTTGTTGCTATTGTGCTTGGACAACTGTGGGATATGGGCTTACAGTGCCAAAATTTCCAACCAGAAAACCTCGCATGTCTGAAAAGCCTTATCTGAATTAATACGACTTTGCAATTCTTATCTCCCTCCCCCGCTCCCGACAGACAACACACATAGCTTCTTTGTTATTAATTGACAGCACATCGCCGATCTCTTCTATTTCTTCGATACATTTCCTTTTACCACACCATCCGGTTTCTATTATGCCTCTTCCAATAAATCTCCTAATTTCATCAATGTTTTTTGCCTCGAATATCCTCTTTTTAAATTCCCTTTCAGCCCTTTCTCTCAGATTTCTTGAAATTTCATTGAATATATTGCCAATTCTATCGATCTCATCAATATTGATATGGAATTTTTCCTTTGTATCCCTCCTCACAATTTTCATAGTCTTGCCTTCTACTTCTCTTGGACCGATTTCAATTCTAACCGGCACACCCATCATCTCCCAGTGATAGAATTTTGCTCCGGGGTGGTCTTCACTCATGTCAATTTCAGTTCTTATACCCATTTCCCTCAGTTTAACTTCTATTTCCTTGGAATATTCAATTATCTTCTCATTCTCAGATTCCTTGAATAGGATTGGAATTATTATAACCTGAAGTGGTGCAATCCTCGGTGGCAAGATTAATCCGTTATCATCTCCATGGATACAAATTACCGACGCCAAGAGCCTGCCAAAACTTGGTCCGTAAGAGGTCTGATATACAAATTCATGAGTGCCTTTCTCTGTTTCAAATTTTATATCAAAGACTCTCGAGAAATTTTGTCCTAGATTGTGGATTGTTGCTATCTGAAGTGTTCTTCCATCTGGCATTATTGTATCTATCGCATATGTGTTATCCGCCCCCGGGAAACGATCCCATTCCGGTCTCTCATTGATTATAAATGGCAAACACAAAACCTCATTTATTAATTTCCCATAAATTTCCTTTATCTCCAGAATATTCTTCTTTGCGGATTCCTCACTTTCGTGTGCAGAGTGTCCCTCATTCCACAGAAATTCCCTGCCTCTTATTAATGGACGAGTATGTTTTGTCTCGTATCTATAGACCGCACAACTTTGATGCATCTTGAATGGCAAATCCCTATGCGATCTGATCCATAATTTGAACATCTCATAGATTGGTGTTTCAGATGTGGGTCTGAGTGCAAGTTTTACATCCAACTCGTTCCTTCCAGCGTGCGTAATCCAGAACACCTCATCCTCAAAGCCAGCGATGTGTCTTGTCTCCTTTTTCAGGACATTTTCAGGTATTGCAACCGGAAAGAGCATCGGCTCGTGTCCACTTTCCTCTAACATTTTCTCCAATTCTCGCTGAATTTTTCTTATAATGAATAGACCCCACCTCCTATACACCAACATTCCCTTAACTGGATACCTCGAATCTACGATCTTGGCGTCTTTCAGAATTCTATGATACCACTCAGATAGTTCACTCTTATCTATCATCTCCAATTCCCCTAACGTTGTTCTTCCACTCTTCTAACGGAACAGAAAATCTCCTCTCGAGTTCCTCCCTGTGCAGTGTGTTATATGAGCAAAATGGAACGAGCCTACCATCTGGTAGGGAGTAGTGGATTACACATCTACAAACCCTCTCGATATCAAAATTCCATGGATCCATGAAATGCATACAACCAATCATTATCGTATTATTGTGGAAGTTCCTCGCCTCCTCTACTGTCGCATTCCTGAGCAATTTTGCAATTAAATCCTTTCTCTTAGAATCCTTTATACTCCTTAGAACCTCACCCAGGAGTCTTGTCTTAAGCATCATCCTGTTCATGTTCAATATGCCATTATCTCTCGTCGCAAGTTCTATTGATCCCCTGTGTAGGATATCGAGGAATCGGTCGACATTTATAATTTCATTTATTGGCGTATATTTATTACCATCTACTATTATGTATGTTCCAACACCACAACACGGATGCGTGCTCAATTTTGGTGCGTTTATTCCCTTGTATGCCTCAATGAAATTGGATATTGGAACCATTGCAGAAACAGGATAGAAATATTCCTTCTTTATCCTATAATTTGTTTGTTTTTCAACAAGATCAATAAATTCGTCTGTTGTTATTCTCTTCTTTTCTCTCTCTATTTTGTTTGCTCTTCCGGAAAATGAAATGGGTTGAAAGTTTACACAGCTTATCACATCAGAATTCTCAACCGCAAATTTGATTATCCCTCCAATTTGCTTATCATTAATTCCCTTAACTAATGTCACGACCAAGACGATGTTTCTCAAACCCAATTTTCTGCAGTTCTCGATCACTCTTAGTTTTGTGTTTAACAGTTTGGTTCCTCTTAATTTCATATAGACTTCATCATCTAAGCCATCAAATTGTAGATAGAATGAATTTAATCCGGAATCAACGAGCATCTTCAAATATTTTCTATCCCTGGCAATTCTTATTCCATTTGTATCCACCATTACATAGGAAAATCCCATCTCCTTTGCCATCCTTACCATCTCTGGCAAATCGTCTCTGAGGGTCGGTTCTCCTCCAGAGAACTGGAAGGCAAATACCTTTATTGGATTATTCCTCCTCAGATTTTCCATCATGGTTTTTATTTGCTCTAACGACGGCTCATATACAAAGCCACTCGAGTTCGCATTTGCAAAGCAGATTGGGCAATTCAGATTACATCTATTTGTGACATCTATAATGCCAAGAATTGTATGGCTTTTATGTTCGTCACATATCCCACAATCATATGGACAACCCCTTTCTCTTGATGTCCTTGGATTTGTTATCTTACTTCCAGGATACATAAAATTCATGACCCTCTCATACTCACTCGTGCTTCCCCAGTAGATATCCTCGAATTCACCATGCTCTTGACATTTCTTTTTCATCACAACCTTGCCATCCCTATCAACGAGATCCGCCGGTATCTTCTTTAAGCATTTGGGACAGAGACTTTCCGTTCTCCTGAGAAGTCTCACCTCTAATTTTTGCATCGATCTCTCCATTTTAGAAATATTTTAGAATATAAAATAAGATTCAAAAAAAATAAATCATCATCTTATTTACTCTTTATTATTTCTGGAAAGATGGTCTTGAAGAAATTCAGGGTTATTATAACTATTATCGGCCCTAGGAAGATCCCCTTTGCGCCAAATACCATTGGCCCAAATATGAATGCCAAGATTATTAGCCCGAGGTGCATTTTTTCTCTGCTGACCAATGGTCTTATAATCATATCTGGCAAGATATCAACAACGAGATTTACAACTATAAGAAAGAGAATCAAGTACGGAACATAATAAAAAATATTTCCAGAGGAATACGACAGTGATAGAAGATAGATAAAAATCGGAATCCAAACACCCTTTATCCCAATAACGGGGAGAAGTGTTGCAATTCCGCAAAGGACCCCAAGACCTATTGGAAACGGTATTTGAAGATTTGGCGGCATTATCATATTTAATGCTATGAAGGATAGTGATGCAAGTATTGAGGTTATAAACACAACTAATATACTTCCAAAGAATATGCTATGCAGAGAGGAATCTATATCATCAATAAATTTATTGATCAATTTCTTATCCCCAAGGGTCTCAACCAGATACTCTCTTATCATGTGATCATCTCGCAGTAAGAAGAAACCAACAACGAGCATTACGAAGAGTGTAATTATGAGCCTGGTTAGTGCCTCGCCAATACTCGTTAATTGTTTGGATAGATAGGAGATAAGATTTATAAATTCCTCCGGTCTATTCATCATATCATAGAGTCTGTTGTATGTTATATCTATCAGATCCCGAGGGATAGCAGAAATGATATCTTCGATTATCGATGGTAGATCATCTGCTATCCACGAGAGATTTATCTGATTTATTGCGGTGTTTATAATTGAAAATCCTATAAATGAGATCGGTATGACAACGAAGAAGACAATTATTGCTATTGAGATGAATGCAGATAAATTATCGTGCCTCAATCTCGAATTGATCTTGTTATAGATTGGTCTTGCGGCATAATATAGAAATACGCCATAAACAATCCCATCTAAGAATGGTAGTGTCATGTATATGAATAGAAGAGACATGATAAGCCCAAAAACTAACCAATAATTCCTGTATCTTCTCCTCGTTAATCTCATCTTGATTTGAGAGTTTGAGTAATTATTTTTTTCTATTATTAAAATTTCATGTAATTTATTTTTATTCCGAATTCATTCGTATCTTAACGCATCTACCGGGTTTAGTTGAGATGCCTGCCTCGCCGGTAAAACTCCGAAGATACAACCAACGATGAATGAAAATATTAACGCTCCAATAATCAATTCTGGAGTTATTGATGCCTTTAGAATTACAGTTTTCAATTCATGTTCGGCAGTAAATTCAACCAATTTTGCCATTCCAATTCCTATCAAGCAACCGATAATACCCCCACTTAAGCCGAGAACTCCGGATTCCATTAAAAATAGCAACATGACATCAGAATTTCTCGCCCCAATTGCCTTCATTACCCCTATTTCTCTTGTTCTCTCAAGCACTGATGTATACATGGAATTCATTATACCGACACCTCCAACAATCAATGATATTCCAGCAATTCCAATTACAACTATCTGAATTACCATAAGTATAGAATTTACGGTTTCTCTTACCTGTTCTGTCGTCATCACCTGGAAGTCCTCCTCCCCCTTCTTTTGCCCCCTATCTCTTCTCAATTTCTTCTTTATGTCCTCTGCTACTTTATTCACATCATAACCATCCTTAACCCTCGCAAGTATTGCCATATATTCATCTCGAATCCCGAATAATTCCTTTGCGGTGTCCATCGGAATCCATATTGAAGAATCATCCCGTCTATTGCCAATTCTACTAACCAGAGCGATAACCTCGAACTTCTTGTCATTTATAAAGATATTATCATCTAAATCTACGGCATCATCAAAGAATTTACCATTCCAGATTAGATAACCAATCGCGGCCTTGTATCTATCATTCGGCTTGAATCTCTTCTGTCCCTTCACTATCCTAATTCCAGTTTGCTCTAATAATATGTCCTGAGATTCATCGGTCATAATTCCCGAGACCGATGTGTATTTCACTTCATTCTTGAATTTTACCTTCGCGATCCTTGATGAGTATCCTCCGGCGAGGTCAACACCATTTACTTTTCTGATCAATTCCAAATCGTGTTTTGTCAGCATAGATGTTCCACCACCCGGACCATAGATCGACTCCGGGGTTATGTAGATTATATTGGCTCCCAAAAGTTCAAATTGTTTATCGATTGCCCTTTGCATGCCATCACTTAGTGAGATCAGAGAAACAACTGCAGCGATTCCAATGAAGATTCCGATCATTGTTAGCCAACTTCTTATACCTTTGTGTTTTATGCTTCTGATTGAAATTCTGAGGAAGTCATCTATCATTTTAATACCTTAAAGCATCCACCGGGTTCATCTTGGATGCCCTTCTTGCGGGCAAAAATCCAGAGATGCAACCAACAATGAATGAAAATCCCAATGCGCCAATAATCAATTCAATTGATATATAAGCCCTAAATATCTCCAAACCATATTCTGCAGCGATCAATTCAACAGATTTACTTATCGCCAAGCCAAGTAGCGTTCCGATTATTCCCCCAGCCAAGCCGAGGAGTCCGGACTCTATAAGAAAAATTGTCAGAATGTCAGAATTTCTCGCCCCAATTGCCTTCATTATTCCGATTTGCCTCGTTCTCTCAAGGATTGATGTGTACATGGTAGTCATTATCCCAATTCCTCCCACAATCAATGAGATTGCGGCAATTCCAACAAGGACAATCTGCACAACGCCAAGAACATTCTTCAAAACGCCAACAACATTCTCCGCAGTTTCTACTGAGAAGTCCTCCTCGTTCTCCTTTACATGTCTGTGTCTCCTCAATTTCTTCTTTATATCATCTGCGACATCTGCTGGCTCGTAACCCTTCTTTACCCTGGCAGAAATTAGTGAATAGTCCGTTTTATTAAATATTTCCTCCCCAGTTTCCAATGGAATTACGATCTTCATATCATGGAATGGATTCCCGGTCTTCTTCTGAATTCCGACAACACTGAATTCCCTATCCTCTATGAAAATTTTATCGCCAATTTCTATCTCTCTATCAAATAAATCAATGCCAAGATTTGGTGCAACGATTGCGGAGAATTTATCATCCTCCTTGAGATACCTCCCTTGTTCAACAATAAAATAGTCAAATTCCTTGAGAAAATCGGTTGTTCTTGCATCGGTTGGGAGTGCAAGCACTGGAGCAAATTTCGTCTTACCTTTTATGTTTATCTTTCCAGTTGCCATAACTATCCCAACAGCATATTCAACCCCACGAACATTCCTTACTATCCTCAAATCGGAGTCATCCAATTTTGCCGCGGTATACCCGGACATAGCCATCTGCTCAACACCCCCTCCACCCGGAGAAATTAGGACTCTATTACTTCCAATCTTCTTGAATTGGTAATCAATTACATTCTGCAAACCCTGACCAAGGGAAATTAACGCAACAACTGCCATTATACCGACGAATATTCCAATTGTTGTAAGATAACTCCTTAAACTCCTGTGCATTATCCCACTCAATGCAAATTTCAGATAGTCTTGCAGCATTTCTGTTATCTCCTACTAAAGAATCTTCTATTCAGATATCCTGTGAGTAGAGTAACTAATTTGTATACAAACCATAATATGAGATACGCAACTATAATCACCGGTATAAGAAATAGAATTCCAGTTATGTAGGAGAGTGCATCACTTCCCTGTTGAATTCCATTTGCATATTCTTCCCTTGATAGGACATTCACATTCACATCCTCAATTCTTGTAAATTCGACATCGCTGTTCGGACCCTTATAAAATAATTGGAATTTAACTGGTATTATGCCGGTAGTCGCATTTTCCCTTATTCTAATCTTGAAGGTCTCCGTTTCAGAATCATCGGAGTCGAGGTTTCCGATATACACCTCGTTTGATGAGAGAATCTCATAATCTTCTGAGTCCAATAATCTGACCTTCACAAATCTTGCATCGACAAATCCCTCATTTACGAAATTTACATCTATCTCGCCAGAAATCCCCGGGCTAAATAAATCAGACGACTCCAATGCGATACCAATGACTGGCTCTCCCACTACTTCGATTCCAATTTCCCTCTCTACCGAGATTTCATTGCCATCATCATCAACATATTCCAATGTTACGGGAATTGAATATACCCTTGGTTCTGCGTCACTGCCAACAAATATCGGAAATTCAACCATCTTTTCCTCATTACTTCCAAGGTCTCCGATATACTTGCTTGAAACGGTTACTGGTGTAAATGGGTCGCTAAGGTCTAATCCAACAACGACATCCCTGGCATTTCCACCGCCTGTATTGATAATTGAGATTTTTAAATTTCCAATGCTACCAAGTTTTATTGTATTGTTTGAATTGATATCAAACACAACACTTCCCTTGACTGGAATTTCAAATTCATAGGACCTTTCGACCTCCTCATATTTTCCTTCAATATCCGTCCTAAGTACGGAGAATCTCAATTTATATCTTGCAATTTCGGCATTTTCAGAGATTTTTATATCAAACGGCGTCGTCCAACTCTCACCGATAAATAAATGTCCGACATTCTTCTCCTTATCTTTGATTATTATGTATTTCTCAGACAAATCACTAGCAGGTTCCAGAATTGCCTTGTAAAATATCTCCGGATTATCCTGAATTGGCTGTATATGATCGTTAATAATTAATGGAGCTGTGTGCACCTCCCTTGTAGATGGATTATTATGGAATTTCAGATAAACAGTTACTTCATCCCCGGGTCTAACATATGAAGGGTCATAACTTACAGAGTCTATTCTTATATCAGCATTCACAATCAAGGATAGCAATAAAATGGAAATCCCAATTACAAGTATTTTATTCATTCTCATTTAATTCACCTCCATATTTTTAATCCTCGATGATCTTTCCATCCATTATATGCACAATTCTTTCCGCATATCTCGATAGATTTAAATCATGGGTTACTATAACAATTGTCTTTCCATCACTCTTATTTAAATCCTTCAACATTTCCATTATCTCAGTCCCCATTCTCGAATCTAAATTTCCAGTCGGTTCATCGGCAAGAATTACCTCCGGGTCATTTGCCAAGGCTCTTGCAATAGCAACCCTCTGTTGTTCCCCACCAGATAACTCAGATGGTTTGTGATGAATTCTCTTTTCAAGACCAACCCTCTTTAATAATTTCATTGCCGTATCTTCTCTTTGAAATCTTGGGATGTCTTGAAATGTCATCGGTAGCATCACATTTTCCAATGCCGTTAAACTCGGCATCAAATTAAACTTCTGGAACACGAAACCGATCTTCTTGCCCCTTATCTGTGCAAGTTCATTCTCCTCAAGTTTGGATATGTCTCTTCCATCGAGGAATATTCTACCTCTTGTTGGCACATCTAAGCAGCCGATCATGTTCATTAGCGTGGATTTTCCACTTCCAGAGGGGCCCATAACTGCCACAAATTCTCCTTTGTATATCCTCATACTTAGACCCCTAAGTGCTGGGACCTCTATCTCATTAATCCTGTAGATCTTCCATACATCCACCAGTTCTATGATCGGTTTTTTTCCTTTCTGAAGTGACATTCTACATCGTTGATAACTCTGTTTCTCCACGCTCTGTTCCAAATCTTTTATCCATCAATTTATCCAATCTCTCATATATGGAATTTATAATGAAATTTAATCTCTTATAGTCACTTATTAGTAATTCTATTATACTGAGATAATGCCTTGCCTCTTTGTCGTTTATTCCGGATTCCTTTAATTCTCTTTTGCATTCTTCCAGCGTGCTTATCAGATTCCTCGTATTTTCTCCAAGTGTGTCGAGAAATACCTTTCGCATTCCCTTAAATGGAGAATATTCACAGACAAAGTAGACCTTTTTGCTTCCGGGCCTTTTGAATCTCTTTACATCGAAGATTCTCTCAACGATCTCTATCCCCTTACAGACTGTTGAAATGCTGTATCCCGTTCTCATTGCGATGTCATCCAAGCCGAGAGGTCTATCTGAGAGTAGAATTGTGCCGTAGATTTGACCAATTATGGGGTTTATTCCAAAACTATCGCACATCTTGGCATATTCTTCAGATATCCTCCTTGAAATTTCTTCAATTAACATTCTCAAATTCACTGCAGATCCATTAATTTAATTTCAAATATTCGAAATATTTCAAATATTCGAAATAATCTCCTTTTATATTTTTTATATTGAAAGTATAAAAATCCAAATAATGATGTGGCTTTGAGAAATAATTCATGTATCAAACACATCCACATCTGATATACCCTCAAGATACTTCAGATAATAGCCTCTTGAGGTTGTGGTCGATGCAATAGGAACCGGAGCAAAGATAGATTGCACGGAGGAATATCTGTGGAGGTGAGTTTATCTCGTGCTCAGAGATTGACTATTTTTGTCCCAAAGCCGATCTCAACTTTCATCGATTAGCCTCAGGCGGGATTTGAACCCGCGACCTCCTGCTTACCAAGCAGGCGCTCTGCCAGACTGAGCTACTGAGGCTTTTTAATTGAGTATAAAAATAATTTTGCGATTTATACTTAAATTTCAACCCGACTCTACTACTTTGAGGTATACCATAATAAATCCATTAGAACCACATCATGTCGAAAAATAAAACATATGGCACGCATCAATTATGTTCCAAGGTCTTGGCTCAAGGGGGATTTATATGGTAAAAAGTATATATTTATCAATTAATTTGTAGAGTTGATTAGGTCAGATGTTAGATGTTATAAATTAGGGGAAATTGAAACCACATGAACTATACTCTAAGGCTATTGATGAGGCACTTTCCCTGATGAAAGCTGATTTAGATATACTCAGGAAGCACAGGGGAGGGAAATTCTTGATTAAGGATGTGAGGCCCTACTTGGATGTTGTTGATAAGATGGAATCGACAGAGGAACAGGAGGAAGCGGTATTCTTTTTGCATAAGGACTCTGTGAGGAATCATTACGAGATATTGAATGAATTAACCAAAACCCTGGCTCAGCAAGATGAACCATATATTGAGCATTTCCAAACACCCGCATTGATGGAGATTCTATATGAAAGGGATCCCGAGTTCAGGGAATTTGTAGAAAAATTTATTCTAGAGATAGGGAACTCCAAGGATATAATATCAAAGGAAAGCATAAGAAAATATTCTGGTTTTTATGGTCCAACATGTGCGTTGGATTTGGCTCTAACACCGGGTTCCACGGGTTATGTGTTAAATCAAATAATCGAGAGGATGAATCTCTCGAAAAAAGAAAAATACTATGCTCAGACGGTTTTAGCTTCTAAATCGTGGGGATTGAACACAGCATATGCGTTTGGGTGGAAATTCATCGAGAAAATAGAGGATGGAAAATCCGCAGCGGAGGCGGTGGAGGAGGAGATAAAGAACTTGCAGATGATGTTTGATCATCCGATGGAGACCCAGAAAAAGCTAATGGATGATGTTGGATTTTCATCATTCAATTCTGGACAGTATCTGGAAAAATATAAGAAAAGAATGCAAAAAACCGTGGAGGATTCTTTGGATAGGGGGGTTCATTATGCAAATATCCTGATGATTCCGTCGTTATCTATTGGCGATATAGGACATCACCTCTCTCAGTCTCTTTACGATCTTTTTGAGGATTGGCTCGCTCTTGAGATCGTTGATGCAATAGTTGAGGTTGTAGAAAAAACATTGAAGAGGAATATTGATAAATATAAAAACCTGAGCCAGATATTGCACATAGCTACTGGTTCTGCAGCCGCATCAATTACCAGCATACTCGAAAGTGAGGGGTTTACCTCTGGGATGATAATTAAATTACTAACAGAGAGATTTCAAAATTTTATTCAGAAATATCCATACAGGGGCGTTGGGTTGGAGTTTCATAATGTTGATTTTATGGAAGCCGTTTACAGGGGAGATAGAATCCTGCATCGAGATAATGGGAAGATAGATGGAATCAGGGTGGAATTATCACCTCTAAAAGAGAGGGGGATCATCAGAGATTTTAGGAGTGGATGCATCTATCCAAATTGTGGGTTTACATCCAGATTCTCTGTCTTGATGAAATTCTCTGACCACTTCTGTCTGCCAAATATAGAGCCAATGAGTGTGGCTCTAATAACTAATATCGTTTCGTTGCGGCCAGAAAAACCCATGACTCTGGAAAGGAGATGTAAACAATGCGCCGTGTCTTCTGTTCTACCATTTAGATGCGAACACTATAAAGAGAAAGAACACGCTCTATAGCCCAAATGATCTGGAATTTGGGGAAATCCATAAAATCCACAATAAATAATAATCTATGACACTCGGTTAGGCGAAGTGGAGCAAGTGGTGATGTTGGAGTTCTATCCTACACCTCAGAATTCAAGTAATTGCCGGGAAGTGAAGATTATATCTAACAAAATCTCTTAATTATTCTTTTCTTTATCTCATCTCCGAGGTAGATATGATCAAAGATCGTCCCAGAGGAATTTCTCAATTCCATATTTTCAATTAATTTTGAGTATTTGCCATTACCAATTCCATTAGCCATTATGGCTGCACCCTCCGCACCCTCCTTTACATTCTTTGCCCTTCTGTTCAATGTCCTTATCGTTGGATTTATCCCCATCGCATTAAGGAATTGCCTAATCTCTAATTCTATATCCTTAAAAAATGAATTTATTCTCGTGAATCTACCGCTCAATAATATCTCCCTCGGCTCTCTAATCGATGGTAAGAGAATGGCTAAGTCCTTTATTATCGATTCTATAAATGCCTTGTATGCAATTCCATCACCCTCGGATTCTATAAACTCATCTGGAGATTTTTCCAACGGGTTGATTCCAGCAATATCCGCTACACCACCACAAAAAAGAATTAATTTTGAGAATTCCTCAATTGTGTTTGAGACCGCATACGCCAGTTCAGAATCCATGAATCCCATTCCCATATAACCCGGAAATCCACTCGTACCACCAACCCCATCAATTACCTTTCCTTCATTTACTGCTATTGCAGCAGTATAGGCAAATCCAATCTCAATTAGAATAAGGGAGACATCAGAATATTCAATTCCAAGGGATTCAGACTGATCCTTTATTCCCAATACAACGCTAAATAATTTATCTGCAGTTCCCATGTCTATCTTATTGACCTTTCTATATTCCGGAATTGTTGGTAATTGAATAACTCCCGGGGTAAAATAGATATTCATATCAGAATTCTTCATCATTATCATCAATTCTCTCAAGCCAACGATCTTTAACCTTTTCTTAAAATCGTTCTCGGTAATAAAAGTTGCCATATTTATCTCCGAAATCTCCGTATCCCTCGCCCTCTTCAGTGGAATTCCATAACCGCTTGGACCGACAATTACATCCGCATCCAAATCCTTAAGAATCTCCATAATTATACCCGGATTTTCCGTTATTTTATCTCTGGGAATTGATTCGTCTATTATTGTCTCATCTGTTTCATCATCGAAACCAAAGATGTCCATGCTCTTTGTTCCAGGATCAATACCTACCGCCCTGACCATTCTGAAATCGCACCCCTATTATTCGGTTTTGTATAAAAGACCTCGCCACCACCGTTTTCATTCAGGAATCTTTGCATTACATTGACCAATTTTCTCGCCCTCTCCTCCGAATCTAAGATCCCATAAAAGGTGGGACCCCAGCAACTCTGGCAGACTCCATATGTAAATTTCTCCATCATTTTTATTCCTCTTGAAACTATTGGATCACAATAGATGTCTGATTGAAATTCATCCCAAAAATTTCCTAATTTTCTATTCAACGCGGTGATCGATTTCCCAAATGTTTCGATGTTCCTCTCTATGATCGATGGCATCATCTGCATCAAAACAATCCTCGATAACTCGCAAGACAACTCCCTTTCCATCACCTCCAGGCTTTCAAGAATTTCGTCCTCTCTTTCCTTAATCCTCATTATCTTCGGAATCGGTTTCTCCGGTATACAAACAATAAATAACCAATCCTCGGGTATGTCTTGTCTGAAGATTAATGGTGGCACATGGGAACCCTTCTCGTTGATTCTATAACCCGCATCGATTAAGAATCCTCCATATCTGAATGAATTTATCCCCAAGGCTGTTATTTTGCTTCTTCCCATGCAGAGTGCCAATTCCTCCATATCAAAATCCATATTGCAAAGCCTCAGAATTCCGATTCCTATGGACAGAGAAAGCGCAGTCTGAGAGCCCATTCCTATCCCAACTGGTATATTATCCCTTATATGAATTTTAAATCCATCATCTATGTTGAATTTTCTAATTATGATATTTGCATACTTCCTTGCATTTTCCGAGTCGTTTCCAATTATCTCAATTCCTTCACTTGACTTTGAAATCTCAATAATTGTTCTTGGGAAATCTATGGTGAAGCCAACCGTTCCGTATAATCTTCCGAGGTCTCCATTCATATCTATATTCCCAACATGTAAATGAGCCGGTGCAATAATTCTTATAGAATTCATCCTAATTCATTTCGGATTTAATGAACCAATCTACCGTCTTCTTCAAGCCATCATCAATCGAGTTCTTTGGTTTCCAATTGAGTTCTCTCTTGGCATTGTCTGAATTTAAACATATTCTCCTGACCTCACCCTCTATTGGATCAGAGTATATTGGATTTATGTTATTGCCAATTATACTTCTTAATTTGTTGCATATCTCATTAACAGATGTTTCTCTTCCAGTTCCTATGTTGAGGGTCTTCTTTCTGACATCCCTCTCCAAGGCAAGTATTGCTGCATTTGCGGCATCCTCAACAAATATAAAATCCCTTGTCTGATTTCCATCGCCAAATATCACGGGTCTCTCATTCTTGAGTAATCTATTTGTGAATATTGCAATTACTCCCGCTTCCCCATTAGGGTCTTGTCTTGGTCCATAGACATTTCCGTATCTAAGTGAGATGTAATTTATGTTGTAATTATTCTTGTATATATAGAGATAGTGTTCAATTGCGTGTTTGGATGCACCATATGGGGATAATGGTTTTATTGGATGTTTTTCATCCACTGGAAGATATTGAGGATTGCCATATATTGCACCACCTGTGGATGCATACACTATCTTATCAACACATAAATACCTACAACACTCCAACAGATTTATCGAGCCTTTTATATTGATATTTGCATCAAATTTGGGGTCATTGAAGGATTTCCTAACATTGACTTGTGCTGCAAAGTGCAAGACAAAATCGGGCCTCTCTTTACCGAATATTTCTCTCAATTCTTGAGAGCATATACTTACGTTGTAGAACTTTGCATCCTCATTTATATTTTCTATCCTGCCGGTTGATAAATCGTCCACGACAACAACCTCATAGCCTTTCTCTACCAATAAATCGACGACATGACTCCCAATAAATCCCGCCCCACCAGTCACTAGAACCTTACTCATTTTCCCTAATTTTTAGATTTTCAATTCACTTATGAAATTTCCTATTTCGTCTCTAAATTCCTCGCGCATCAATGCGTAACTTATTGTCGCTCTGATGTAATCTAACTTATTGCCCAGGTCGTATCTAATTCCATCAAATTCATATGCATAAATATTCCTCGAGTTGCTAAGGATTTTTATCGCATCTGTTAATTGTATCTCATCTCCCTTCCCGGGCTTTGTCTTTCTTATTGCATCAAATATGTCGGGGGTCAATACATACCTACCAATTATTCCCAGATTTGAGGGAGCCTCCTCCGGCCTTGGCTTCTCTATCAAATCCTTAACAAGATAGACAGAATTCTCTACCCTTTCGTATTTAATTATCCCATATTGATGAATCATCTCCTTATTTACCCTATCGACTGCAATTATCGGATCTTCATATTTTTTGAATAATTGAATTAACTGCTTTGTACAGGGTTTTTTTGAGAATATTATGTCATCTCCAAGCAAAACAACAAATGGTTCATTTCCGACATGCTTTCTCGCATAGTATATTGCATCCCCAAGACCTCTTGCCTCTCTCTGTCTTATGTAATGAATATCCGCCAGGTCTGATATCTCTCTAATCTCATCCAGTAGGTCAAATTTTTTCTTCTCCTCAAGAACCATCTCCAATTCAAAGGATTTGTCAAAGTGGTCTTCAATTGCCCTCTTCCCCCTGCCAGTTATGATTAGAATATCGTCTATCCCAGAATTTACCGCCTCCTCAACAACAAATTGAATTACTGGTTTATCTATCAGCGGTAGCATTTCCTTTGGTTGCGCCTTCGTTGCTGGCAGAAATCTCGTTCCTAACCCGGCCGCGGGAATTACAGCCTTCATTTTAATTTTATTGGTTATTAATTGGAATTATAATAAAAAATTTAAGTCTCTCTATCAACTGCAAAGTCTGTAATGCTCATTAGGTCATTTCTCGCTTCACTTTCTGGAATTCTGCTAAGCGATTCTATCGCGGCATCAACAAATTCTCTTGCCTTTTTATATGAATAATCGATCGCTCCAGATTTTTTTAGCAATGAAATTGCATATTCGATTTCCTCTCTGGAATTATTATCTTTTTCAAGAATCTCTATCAATTCTCTCCTTTCCCCATTCCCAAGACTCTCTATTGCATTTATGACAATTAATGTTCTTTTACCTTCAATTATATCGCTACCGACCGGTTTTCCGAGCGTCTCTTCATCTGCAGTTAAATCGAGAATGTCATCCCGAATTTGAAATGCAATTCCAAGATTTAAACCAAATTTTGATAGATTCTCAATTTCCTCTTTGCTACCATTACCAATAATTGCTCCGGACTTTGTTGCCGCTTCAAATAACTTCGCAGTCTTTTTTGTTACCATCTCAATGTATTTATCCTCAGATAATGAATCTATGCCGACTTCCTTAAGCAGAATGTCCAATTCCTGCCCCTCACATATCCCAACACTTGCATTAGCGAGCACATTGACCGCCTTTGGATGAGACAACTCAAATGCCTTCGAGAATAATAAATCCCCCGCGAGAATTGCGGTTGAATTTCCAAATTTTACATGAACCGATGGAATTCCCCTCCTTAATTCATCATTATCCATTATATCATCGTGAATCAATGTGAATGTATGGATCAGTTCTACAGCAACCGCGGTGTCAAGCGCGTTTTCCCACTTCCCATTCACAGATTCGCAGGATAGGAGGCAGAGAATTGGTCTCAGTCTCTTCCCCCCCGCCATCGATAAATGAATTGCCGCATCATAAAGTATCTCGGGACTTCCGTTCAATACCTCCTCAATTCTTGAATTTATCCTTTTAATCTTGTTTTCAAATTTCTCGAAGTCCATTCTCAATAACACTCCCGATATTTTTTCCAGAGCACCATCCGATGGCTAAGGATTTGTCTCCCTTAGCATTTCCATCGACCATCTTTGATATTTTCCTCGCAATTGATAATGAATTTAGATTTGAATTTGAATAAACGACAAAATTTGCAGTGTCTTCATCAATGCTCGCGATTATGAGTAATCCATTTGTTGGTGTTGATTTCCTTGCGATCTCTATTAGTTCGCCAACACTTAGCAGCGATGTAATTTTTTTGACAATCTTAACATTATTTCTCTCCACTCCAGATTCGAATTTATCCGAAATTTCTCTTATCAATAGATTCTTTAATTCGTTTTTGAGCCTTTGTAAATCCTTCTGCGATGACTTCCAGTCTCTGAATAATTTCCTTGCAGATTCTGCAGAGTCTATGACTATATCCTCGTATTTATTGCCGAATTCATATCTCTTTCCAGAAATTTCGTAAATCTTTTCCTCAAGGTCGTGTAATTTTTTCTTATTTAATGATAATTCACTCCTGAATCTGTTAATTGTATCTGGCAATTTCTCTATATCGACTGAGAATATATTTGCAATGTCATCGAGTTCGTTTTCTGGCAAATCGGCATTGATCATCCTTATTATTTCCATTCTCCTCTCGAGATATTTTTCAAGAGCAGTTCCAGCCTTGAATTCTAATCTTATAACGCCATCCTGAATCCTCTTCGCATTTATAATTTTTATCCCTCCGACATCCTTAGTTGAATTTAGGTGCAATCCGCCACACGCCTCGACATCCCAGCCCTTTATATTAACTATCCTGATCTCTCCACCCGGAACGGCACCACCCTGATAAATTCTAAAGCCATATATCTTTTCAGCCTCATCCCTCGGCATAAATTTTATCTCAATCTCTCTGTTCTCCTCTACAATCCGATTTGCCAATTTTTCGATCCTATCTATCTCCTCCCTTTTGAGTCTCGAGTGATGAGTTATGTCCAGTCTTCCAAGATCCTCGCTCTTATGCGCCCCAGCCTGCCATGAATGATTCCCAAGGACTCTCCTTGCTGCACCATTTATTATGTGTGTTGCGGTGTGATGCTGCATTAATTGAAGTCTTCTCCCCCAATCGATTTCACAATTAACCTCCTGCGATTCCACTACATCATTAAGATTCCCAGAAATTTTATGCAGAACAACATTTCCAATCTTCTTCACATCTATAACATCCAGTCCGTCGATAGATCCGTGATCTGCCTCTTGACCTCCACCTTCTGGATAAAAACATGTCCTGTCAAGTATTATAAAGTTATCTACCTTTTTGATAATTCTTGCCTTGAATTTCCTCTTATTCTGATTCTCGTAGTAGAGTAGAGTTGTCGGTTCTATACCACCAACATCAATTTCCAATTCCTCATTATCCACCTCAACCTGCTCGTGCATTCTTGCGATCCTGATGTAAAAATCTTCCGGGATATTGACTCTTAAATTGGAAAATTCCCTCACGATGTCCGGTGTAAGGCCGTGGGAATCATAAAGGTGAATCAGATGATTTAATGAAATTTCCCTTATCCCATTATTCCTTAATTCATTTTCAATCTTTGCAATGATCTTCCTCCCCCTCAATAATGTGTTCTCATATTTCTCCTCCTCGACATCACACAATTCAAGTATATCCTCTTTATTCTCATTTAATTCTGGGAAATCCCTCTTAAAGTATGAAATCTGCAATTTCAAAATTTCCGATAATCTCATATTCAAACCAAGATATTTTAATGCCCTTAGGGTTCTCCTCGCGAGTAATCTTGCGAAATAGCCTGCCTTGACATTTGAGGGGACTATGCCTCCATCATTCAGCATAAACATCAATGCCCTCGTATGGTCACATATTGCATAGAGATTCTCTAATGGTTCAATAATCCTTACCAATTCATCAACCTCAATCTTAAGTCTCTCCGAGACCTTTTTTCTCAATAAATTTAAATCAGTGGAATTCTCAACATTCATCATGCCAGCAATTCTTGAATATTCTCCAATAACATTTTCATTCTCTTCAATATCTACTTCCCTCTTTAATCTCGAAAGAACATCCCCAAAAATAGCCTCGTATAAATTTGGAGTCGCATTAGAAAGCCATGTGAATCTCTCCAAACCATAACCAGTATCAACGACTTGCATATCCATTTCCCTTTTTCCCGAGGGTGTGTCTTCATACATCATAAACACGAGGGTCGCCAATTCAACACCCTCAACAATGACCTCAAAACAGGGACCAGAGTTTCCACCCCCGGACCACTCAGATTCTATGTAGAGAATTTTCTCCTCCGGAATCCCAAGTTCTAAGAGAAGATTGTGGCATAATTCGACGGTTCTGTCCTTAAAATACACGAATTTCTCATTTGTGTTAAATGCGTGGTGTGCCATCATCTCAAATAGAGTTAGATGTCTACCAGTTTTACCAACATTGTCGATATCATTAAATCTCAGGCATGTCTGAGAAATCACAAGAGGATTTGCTGGTGGTTCTATTGTTCTGTTAAGAACCCAGGGCTGGAAACATGAGATCGATGCAATTGTGAAGAATGTATCGTTTCTCCATCTCGCAACGATCGGGTATCTCTTAATCCTCTTGTGAGAATTCTTCTCAAAGAATGATAGATAGAACTCGCGCATTTCATGAAGATTCAGGGCTTTTTTTGTGGGTGGATTGCCAATAAATCTGTATTCATCGCAAGGAGGTTCCCCACATATCTCCCTTTTTTCTATACTCCAGAAGAATTTCCCACACTTCTCACATCTATTTCTACTGAAATTCTCCCTCCTGAATAATTCTACTTCATATTCTGACATTTTTATAAATATAAAATTTCGCAACTAAAATTTATAATGCAATGAAATTATTCCATAAAGGTCCGCATATAACATCAAAGAGCATTGAGCGCTTAAAACTTGAGAACTATGTCATAGACGAATCTGGAAAGAGACCCGTTGCAATCTCTGTTGTTATCCCAACCTTTAACAAGAATGATAAGAAATACAATAAAGCGGTCCTCAATATAATATCCAAGTGTGGCGATCTAATAGATTCTGGAATAATCGATGAGGTTGTTATTGCCGAGGGCTCAAGAACGAGAGATGGAAGACCAGATATCGAATTCATGGAATTTCTTCTCGCGGCTGCAATAAGGTCATCGAGGACATTTGAAAGGGAGGTTGAATTTATAAGATCCATGCCGGAAGGCAAACAGAAGGCATTACAAGGAAGATACGATTTCTCCTTCAGAATTCTATCTCAGGTTGATCCGGAATTACATAACATATATCTGAATCAGGGCATACTTAATGAGGAAGAAATAGGAAAACTAAAACATGGAAAGGGAGCAAACCTTTGGTTTTCTGTCCCAGCAACCTATGGCGATATAATCTGCTTCATCGATTCTGACATACTCTCATTCAAGAGACATTATATAAGATACCTGTGCGAACCAATATTGAGAAATTGGATATCTGGAGAAAAACACAAGGAAAAATCGAGGATATTATTTACAAAGGCATCATACATAAGACAGCACAAGATTCCTGGAGGTTATACTCTGGGGGGAAGGCTCAGCAGACTTGTCGGAATACCGATTTTAAATGTTCTGGCAAGACATGGAATATTTAATGGATTAGACTCAATTTCGTATCCATTTAGTGGGGAGTGTGCACTTACGAGAGGTACATTAAACGAGTTGCAGTTTTCTAATGGCTATGACATAGAAATCTCAATATTGTGTCAATTATGGAAGAGATACGGTGTGGAGAGAATTGCACAACCAGACCTCGGCTTCTTCCAACACCTGCCTGGGAATGAGGAGCATGCGGAGGAAATGCTGCTCGATATTTCAATTGCACTGTTCTACTGGATTAGAAGATATAAATTGATAAATAAGATTAGAGATATTGATAAGTTATTGGATGAGTATGAGGAAACCGCAAAGAATATGTTGCCATTATTTGAGAGAATAGCAAGAGAAAGACCAAGCAGGATTAGCTACACGCCAGAGGACATGAATATCGACCTCGAGAGAATTTCTAAGTATAGGAGTATCCTCAAGAGGGGGTATGAACTCTCAAGAAAGAGAGAGCCAAAGCTATTAAGACCTTGGGCGGAGATAAGAGATAAGATAAATTCAAGAATTGGATATAATTATCAAAATCTAAAGACAACACTACAAATGAGAGTAAATAAATTTACATCAAATATGATTCTCTCGTATATAAGGATATATGTTGATAGATCTGCCGATATAATAAGGAGATTCACAGAATGAAATTCTCAGGATGTAGGTATATAATATTTACTGATTTGGATGGCACACTAATTGATGAGGAATATTCATATAGGGATGCCGAGGATGCGCTAAGCATAATAAAGAAGAGGGAGATTCCTCTGATATTATGCACGAGCAAGACGAGGGCTGAGATCGAAATTTATAGGAATGAGATCGGTATAAACGACCCCTTTATCTCTGAGAATGGTGGTGCAATATTTATACCAGAGAATTATTTTGAGAATTTGAATTTCGACAAGAGAATTGATCAATATTGTGTCATAGAATTGGGAATTCCATACACAAGACTTAGAGGAGCCATAGAGAGAATTAGAAAAGGTGGTTATAAAATTAAGGGATTTGGCGACATGAGTGTAAAAGAAATATCAACCATAACAAATCTCGGCATCAGAGAAGCAGAACTATCAAAGAAAAGAGAATATGATGAGCCATTTATTATTCAGAATGGAGATGAGCGTGAGGTATTAAGAATTATAAGGGAGTTTAAACTCATGGTTACAAAGGGGGGCAGATTCTACCATCTCACAGGAAACAATGATAAGGGAAAGGCGGTAAGAATTCTAACAGATGTCTTCAGAAAGAATGGATTTGATGGAGAGACAATTGGTCTTGGGGATAGTGAAAATGACTTTCCAATGTTAAGAAATGTTGACATTCCGATCCTCATAAGAGATGGTCCTAGAGAATGGAATACAAGAATATTAAAAATTTTGGGAAGGGGATAAATTTGAGATGCAGTTCTAATAAATCTAATAAAGAAGTGCGTGAAATGGACGTTAAGTGAAATGCACGCCGTTCGCCTAACAGCGGACATACGGCTTCGGTTCGCCCATTTGCCCAAATTTCAGCAAGCCGAACTTCGCATGTCCGTAAAAACGTTAGTTGCAATCCGCCGTTCGCCCTTAAAAAAACTTTTTAAAATAAAATTTTAACTCAATTATGATGCAAAAACAAAAATATATAGTATATGGAATTTTGATTTTAGCAGTAGTTACTGTGACTTTCATAAGCGGCTGCATAAGACAAGAAGTTACTTGCAATCCACCATATATTAAAGTCGGTACCTCTTGTTGCTTGGATCAAAATAATAATTCTATATGTGATAAAGATGAAAAATCGATAATACAAACGCCTATTACAGGAAAAATTGTAGAAAACACCACAGCTGTTATTTCTGAAGTTATTGATGGGGATACAGTAAAATTACAAAATGGTAAAACAGTTAGATTGTTAGGTATAAATGCTCCAGAAAAAGGACAGCCTTATTATGAGGAATGTACAAGTAGATTAAGAGAATTAATTGAAGGTAAAGAAGTTATCTTGGAAAAAGATGTTGATGATAAAGACCAATA
>QMZM01000003.1 GCA_003663175.1 Candidatus Altarchaeales archaeon
ACCGAAAGGGAAAGAGTCATTGGGATAATAGAAAGTGGGAATGGAAAGGGAATTGAATTCGTCAGGGGAGTTTTGAATATTGGAGAAGCAATGTCAACTCCATTGATCAGAAGACTAAAGGAATTTGTAAGCGATGATGGGAATATAATCCTCGACGCACCACCGGGGGCTGCATGTCCGGTTATCGAGACTGTTAGTGATGCAGATTATTGCATTCTGGTTACTGAGCCCACACCCTTCGGTCTCTATGACCTGAGAATTTCGGTAGAATTGTGCAGAAAATTAGAGGTTCCATTTGGTGTCATAATAAATAGATGCGATATCGGAGACTCTGGAGTCGAGAATTTCTGCAATAAAGAGGAGATTCCAATACTGATGAAAATTCCCAACGATAAAAAAATTGCCGAATTATATTCAAGGGGGATTCCATTTGTTGATGAAATGCCAGAATGGAGAGAAAAATTTATCGATGTATTTAATGGAATAAAAAATGAAACAAATCTTGGTAATTAGTGGCAAGGGCGGTACTGGAAAAACTACACTAACCGCGGGATTTTCGTCAATTTCCAAGAATGCAGTTATTGCGGACTGCGATGTAGATGCTCCGGATTTACATATACTACTAAAGCCAAAGATATTAAAAAAAATTCCATTCTATGCGATGAAAATTCCAGTCAAGGACTGGTCTAAGTGCATAAAATGTGGAAGGTGCAGGGATGTTTGTAGATTTGGTGCAATAGACAAAAATCTAAATATTCTGGAATTTAAGTGTGAGGGTTGCTCTGCCTGTGCCTTTATCTGTCCTCAGGGTGCCATAGAGATGATTGACAGAAGAGCGGGTGAGATCTATATCTCAGATACGAGATTTGGACCATTTATTCACGCCAAACTGAATATCGGAGAAGAGGCGTCCGGAAAACTCGTAACAGAGGTAAAGAAGATTGCCAGGCAAATTGCGGAGAGCGAAAATAGGGACATGATTCTTATAGATGGCTCCCCGGGAATTGGATGTCCAGTAATTGCGTCACTCTCTGGGGTTGATATCGCCTTAGTAGTTACGGAGCCCACACTCTCCGGAATTCATGATCTCAACAGAATTGTGGAGGTTGCAAGACATTTCGGGATAAATACTGCAATATGTATTAATAAATTTGACATTAATGAGGAAAATACGAGGAGAATTGAGAAATTCTGTTCCAAGAATGAAATCCCAATTTTGGGAAGGATTCCATATGATGAGAGTGTCGTAAGGGCAATGATAAAGTTAAAGAGCATAGTTGAATTTCCATCCAACGAGGTTGCGGAGGAGATTAAAAGAATATGGATGAAATTAAAACTGTTGGCGCAGAATGAAGATCTACATCCTATATGACAACAACTCAAGGAATACCTTTAAGTCGGGCTGGGGGTTTTCGTGTTGGATTTCCTCAGATAAGAATATCTTATTTGACACGGGCTGGGATAGCACCATTTTGTTTCATAACATTAGGAAAATGAATCTAAACATAAGGGATATTGATATATTATTCCTTTCACATCAACATTGGGATCACACTGGATGTGTGGCGGAGATTCTCGACCTATGCAGTCCAGATGTGTTTGTTCCAAAATCCTTCTCTGAGCATCTTAAGAGTGAAATCTCCCAAAGAACTACTCTCTATGAGGTTGAGAATTCTGCGAAGATCTCTGACGGTGTGTATACGACTGGAGAATTGGGTTCATGGATAAAGGAGCAATCCCTTCTCATAGAGACCGATAATGGGATAAATATCATAACCGGCTGTGCACATCCCGGGGTTGACAAAATTGTTGAAAAGGCAAGGGAATTCGGGAGAATTCATTCAATTATCGGCGGACTACATGACTTTGACAGATTTGAAATTCTGAAGAATATCGATAAGATAATGCCCTGTCATTGTACTGCATATAAGGATAGGATTTCCAAGTTGTTTCCATCTAAGTATAGAGAGATAATGGCGGGGGATGTGATAGAGGATATCTGATAAGTAAGAAAGATGGTGAGGGAAAGAATCTTGGCGAGGTTCGAAATTCTGCGGTGCTAGAAAAAAAGAAAGGTATAAATATAATAATAAAAATAAATATTTTAACTAACATGGAATTAGGTAACATGGAAATATACTCAACAGCGACAAGTATAGTGGATATAATGAATGCATTTCTTATACTTATATGTAGTATATTTGCAATCGTAATAGTTGGCACACTAAGAGATAAAAAACTGGAATCCATTGTTAGGTCAGTACATTTCTTGAGTATAGATAAGATCATAACCGCATGGACATTGATTGGTTCGTCGATCCTTTTATTGGCGATTGTTGAGATTTTATATGCGGTTAAGATAGTTACGGACATAAAGGCGTATAAACTCTTTAGGACAATATTTGGCATATTTCTTGCTACTGGACTCTTTGTCCTTGCAAGATTGCTGTTGAGGTATGTTAAGCAGATAAGGATGAAGAAGAAAGAGAAGAAGAGAAAGAGAAAACCTAAAAGATAGATGAAATCTCCATATAAATACATAAAGCCCTGGATCAAAGAAGTTGAGCCATACATCCCCGGAAAAACTGTTAAAGGGTATGTAAAGCTTGCATCAAATGAGAATAATTATGGTCCATCTCATAAGGTTCTGAGGGTTTTGGAAGAGAAGAAGTCCTTGGTTAATGTCTATCCACATATGCAAGAGGAAGTTAAAGAGAAGATCGCCGAGTATTGCAATATAGAGAGGGAAAATATAATTATCGGAAACGGTTCTGATGAATTGATAGATCTGATTTTGAAGACATTCAAGGGTCCAATAATTGCTTTATTTCCGACTTTTTCTGGGTATAAGATCTGTAGCCAGATTTTGGGAGAGCGATATAGTGATATAAAATTAAACCCGGATTTCGGTTTTCCAACGGAGAAATTCATAGAAAAATCCAAAAACTCCAGGATAATTTTTCTATGTTCCCCCAATAATCCAACTGGAACCGTAATTAGAGAAGATGACATAAGGAAGATACTTGATGAGGGTAAGATTACTGTTATTGATGAGGCATATTATGAATTCTATGGAAAAACTGTAGTTGATTTAATTGATGAATATGAAAACCTAATTGTCCTGAGAACATTTGCAAAGGCATTTGCGCTCGCGGGGCTTAGAATAGGTTATGGAATTTCAAATGAAAATATTATATCACTAATTCACAGGGTAAAGCAACCATTCAATGTGAATTCATTTGCAGAGTATGCTGCAATTGCTGCGTTGGAAGACATAGAATACATGAAAAAAATTGTCGGCAAGATAAAGAAGGATAGGAGGACTCTTTTTGATAAATTATCTGAAAAATTTAGACCGATCCCATCCGAGGCAAATTTCATATTAGTTGATGTCAGCCCATTAAGCTCGGAGGAATTCTGTGATAAATTATACGAGAAAAAAATAATAGTAAGGAATTTTGGAAGATTTGAGGGATTTGATGGTGAGTATGTGAGAATCTCAATTGGAACATCTGAAGAGAACAGGAAATTAATTTCCGTATTGGAGGATTTATTCTTCTGATTTTTTATTTTTTACATCAAAATTTTATATAGCATGAATCCCGAGATCGAGAAATTAATCGAAAGGGTTGCTAAGGAAAGTGGCAAGAGTGCCAAGGAGATAAGAGCAATGATGAATAAGCGTAAGGAAGCAACCCATGGTCTACTTTCAGATTATGGTGCAATATATGCTGTTGCAAAGGAGTTCGGCATCGATTTGAGTGAAGATAAATTAGAATTGAAGAAGATATCGGAGATTTCTAAAAATGAAACGGTAAATGTTGCCGGCAGGGTTAAAGCGATATTTCCCCCGAGAGAATTTGAGAGAAATGATGGCAGTAGAGGAAGATTTGCAAGTATAATCCTAATGGATGAATCTGGGGAAATTAGGTTGGTTTTGTGGAATAATAATGTTGGAATCTCAAACAGGGTTGGAAAGAATGACATTATTCTTGTAAGGAATGCATATGCCAGAGAAAACATCAATAATGAGGTTGAACTTCATACTGGCTCATTAACCACGATCACAATAAATCCGAGGTTAGAGATAAAGTTGCCTAAGGTCAAGGAGGAATTGATAAAGATCTCCGATATAAAGAAGGAAATGCAAGATATTGATTTGATATGTAGAGTTTATATGTATTACCCACAGACGGAGTTTAAGAGAGATGATGGAAGTATGGGCAAGAGGGCATCATTTATTGCCGAGGATGAAACCGGAAAGATGAGAGTAGTCCTCTGGGATTCCGCATCGGACACGAGATTGGAGAGGGGCAATATAGTTAGGATAGAGAATGCCTATGTAAGAGAAAATATAAATAATGAGTTGGAGATTCATGTTGGTAATAGGGGGAGGATATTGCATGTGGATGCAAAACTAAATCTTCCAGAATTGGAGCCAGAGAAGGAATTGAAGATAAATGAAATAAATTCCATAATGACCGGGTTTTCAATAAGTGGCAGAGTCTTGCAGATTTATGGGCAGAGACCATATGTGAATGGTCTGATGGCTTCCTTAATTCTTGGAGATGAGACTGGAACGATAAGAACCGTTTTGTGGAATGAGAAGTCCGATATTGTTAATGAGATAAAGAGGGGGGATGCGATAAGGATAAAGAACGCATACTCAAGAGAAAATATAAATAATGAGTTGGAGATTCATGTCGGGAGGTACGGTGAAATAATTGTAAATCAAGATTTGAATTTACCATCATTGGAGGAGATTGAGAATTCGCTCATAAGAGAGAAGGATATTGTGTCTCTCGAGAGGGGTGATAGATATGTGAAAATAAGTGGAAAGATCGTTGATATAGAGATGGGCAAGAGATTGATCTATATGACCTGTCCCAATTGCGGGAGAAGTGTCCAGAATCTTGGCCTGGGATGGTTTTGTGAATTCTGTAGTGAAGATGTCGAGCCGATTCCAAATATCGTGTTTTCATTTATCCTTGAGGATAATACATCAAGTATTAGGGTCGTTTCATTTAGAGAGAATGCTGAGAAACTTATCGGAATGGATGTTGAAGAGGTTATGAATATAATCGGCGAAACACAAGATGAATTGGAGCCATTAAACAGGGTGAGGGATAAATTAATCAACAGGGAGGTATCTGTGATAGGTAGGGTCAGATATAATGAATTCTCGGATCAAATTGAATTGATTGTGGATAATGTATTATGATTGAGAATGGGTACATACAGGTTTGAGGACTATATAATTTACATCGCAATTCTCTATGTTGTTCTCTATTTATTCATAAAATATTTCTTCACGAGAATTAGGATCGATAGAGATTTCATTGTATCGATTCTACCATTTATCCTTCTTGGTGTCTTTATAAGAATTTTGGCAGACATCGATGTTATAGAGCGGAATAAACTCTGGAGTATAACCCCGGGGGTTTATATTATCTCAATTATGGCATTTCTAATATCATTTTCAATCTCCATCTTGGTATCTAAATTTATAAGAATTAATGCATTTTATTTCACATTTGTTCTCGGCACGATCGAATCTCTCTATGTCCTTAATTTCATAGTTATGAGGGTTTTGTATCCAGAGAGAATTCTGTTTCCAATTCTACTAACCTCGGTACTAATTTTTTTCCTATACATTTTGTTCAGAATTCCAGAATTTGAGATGTTCAGAAAATTTGAAAATATATCGATCATATCTGCCCATCTACTGGATGCATCATCAACATTCATTGCATACAATTTCTTTAATTTCTCCGAGGAGCATATACTCCCAAACATATTGATATCCTTGGCGGGCGGAAATGCAATAATAATGATACCGGTGAAACTGATTGTCGTTTTGTGCATCATCTATTTGATTGAAAAATACGAGAGTGAGGAAGGAGATGAGTTAGAATTAAATGTGTATAAAATCCTTAGAATTACCATATTTATACTTGGAATTGGTCCGGGAATTAGAAACACAATACTCCCATCACTATTTATGTCATTCTAATTTTTATATCTAAACTCCATGTTTATTCTTATTATAAAATTAGATTACTGCAATGGCAAAAAGGAATAAACCGAGGGCGGGTTCACTGCAATTTAAACCGAGAAAGAGGGCAAAAAAGGAAACGCCGAGAATACACTCCTGGCCAGAGCGCGACAAGGTTGGATTGCTTGGGTTTGCCGGATACAAGGCAGGCATGACCCATGTGCTTGCAATAAATAATACGAGGAATAGTCCAACATATGGTATGGAGGTCTTCATTCCAGTTACTGTTATAGAGACTCCTCCAATGGTCGCCGTGGGAATAAGAGCATATGTGAATGGCTATTTTGGTAAAGAAGTGATCATGGATATATGGGCAGAGAATCTATCAGAAGAAATGAGAAAGAGAATGAGAATGAAGAAGAAAGAAAAGACAGAAAAGAAATTGAAGGAATTGGAAGAGAAGATAGATCAAATTTCAGATATAAGATTAATAATGCATACTCAACCCAAGCTACTCTCGATTCCAAAGAAGAAACCGGATGTTATGGAGATTTCAATTTCTGGCACAATTCGGGAGAAATTTGAATTTGCAAGGGAAAGCCTAGGAAAGGAAATTAAGATCAATGATGTATTTTCCGAGAATGAATTTATCGATGTGGTAGCAGTTACAAAGGGTAAGGGCTACCAGGGTCCGGTAAAGAGATTTGGCATAAAAATCCAACCAAGAAAGGCTGGTAAGGGAAGGAGACATATAGGAACGGGGGGTGCGTGGACCCCCGCAAGAAAACTCTGGAGAGAGCCATTGCCGGGACAATTGGGTTATCATACAAGAACCGAATACAACAAATTGATCTTGAAGATAGGAGATGACGGCAAAGAGGTAACACCAAAGGGCGATTTCCTGCACTACGGACCAGTAAGAAATTCATACATACTTGTTAAGGGTTCCGTTCCAGGACCAGCGAAGAGATTAATAAGATTGACATTCAATAGAAGGGAGCATAAAGAGGAGAATTATGATATAACCTATATAAGCCTCGAATCAAAACAAGGTGTTTAATTTCAAAGATGGTAAGAATTTATTCAATAAACGGTAAAATTATTGGGAAGATGGAACTTCCAGATGTCTTTAATACGGAGTATAGACCAGACTTGATTCAGAGGGCAGTAGTAGCTATTCAGAGTAATAGGAGACAGAGATATTCGGCATATGCATTGGCAGGTCAGCAGACATCCGCAGATTACTTCGGTAGGAGAAGGGGGGCATTTAGACAAACAATAAATCGTGGAATTTCAAGACTACCAAGAGAGAAACTGGGTGGTGGAGGTCTTGGCAGAGTTAGGATAGTGCCACATGCGGTTGGAGGTAGAAGAGCACATCCCCCAAAGGGCAGGGACTGGTCAAAGGAGATTAATAATAAGGAGTACCTCCTTGCATTGAAATCTGCAATTGCGGCAACAAAGGATGAGGGTATTGTATCGGCGCGAGGTCATATAATCACCGGAATAAGGGAATTGCCGTTGATAATTGAGGATAAATTTGAGGAATTAAATAAGACAAAAGAGGTTATAGAATCATTAAATAAACTGGGCTTAGAAAAGGACTTAGAGAGGGCAAGGGAGAAAAGGATAAGGGCAGGGAAGGGTAAGATGCGTGGTAGAAGATACAAGAAAAAGAAGAGTGTGTTGATAGTTGTTAATAATGATGGGGGAATACTGAGCAGTGCGAGGAATATCCCTGGAGTTGATGCCGTAAGAATAGATGACTTGGATGTCGAATTACTCGCTCCCGGGACACATGCAGGCAGATTAACACTATGGACGAAATCGGCAATTGAAAATATCCACAGACTATTTACATAAAATTTAAAGATGGAACTTCATGAGATATTGTTGTATCCACTAATGGGTGAAAAGGCAACAATTCTAAGGGAAAGGGAAAATAAGTTAACATTTATGGTGAATGATAAAGCAACGAAGAGTGACATAAAAAAGGCGGTTGAAGAACTTTATGATGTGAAGGTTTTAAAGGTCAATGTCCTAATTACTCAAAGAGGAAAGAAGAAGGCATATGTCAAATTACATCCAGATTATTCGGCAGAGGAAATTGCATCACAATTTGGAGTGTTATAAAGATGGGTAAACGCCTAATACAACAAAGGAGGGGTCGTGGAGGGCCGAGGTATAGAGCGCCATCACACAGATTTAAATCTGATGTTAGATACCCACCAAATAGAGATGAATATAAGGAGGGAATTGGTGGTCAGATAATTGAGATATTTCATGACCCATCTAAGACGGCACCGGTTGCAAAGGTATTGTTGGAAAATTTCGAAAGCATTGACATAATTGCTCCAGAAGGGGTGGAAGTGGGTCAATGGATTGAGATCGGTGAAAATGCTAAGATAGAGAATGGAAGCATATTGCCTTTAGCAAATATACCCGAGGGCACTTCCGTCTATAATATAGAGATAAAACCGGGAGATGGTGGAAAACTTGTTAGGGCGGCGGGCTCATCTGCATTGGTAGTGTCTCATGAAAAGGGTCATGGGATAACATATGTTAAATTACCATCGAAAAAGATAGTCGCATTCAACAGCAATGCAAGGGCAACCGTTGGAAAGATTGCGGGTGGTGGAAGAAAGGATAAGCCAATGGCACGCGCTGGGCAGGCATTCCATAAACACAGGGCGAAGAATAAACTCTATCCAAGAGTTTGTGGAAGGGCGATGAATGCGGTTGACCATCCTCATGGTGGAGGCAGGCATCCGCATGTTGGCAGACCAACAACCGTTTCAAGGAATGCTCCTCCGGGAAGAAAGGTTGGTCATATTTCTGCAAGGAGAACGGGATTAAAGAAGAAGTAAGATGGCGAGAAGGATATTTAAATATAAGGGCTACACCCTGGATGAATTAAAGAAGATGTCAATGGACGAATTGGTCAATATAATGCCGTCAGATATCAGAAGAAAGCTAAAGAGGGGCTTTACAGAGCATGAGAAGAAATTACTAATCAAGGTAAAGAAGACATTAAGCAAGATAAACGAGGGAAAAAGTGTTAAACCGATAAGAACCCATTGCAGAGATATGCCGATCCTACCAATAATGTTAGGACTCGAGTTTGAGGTGTATAATGGAAAGGAATTCAAAAGGGTAAAGATACTGCCAGAGATGATTGGTCATAGATTGGGTGAATTCTCGATGACGAGACAAATTGTTAAACATGGTGCTCCAGGGGTTGGTGCTACGAGGTCATCATTGTTCGTTCCAATCAAATAAAATTGTGAGAAATGGAATTGAAGTATTCGTTAAAATTGGATGATGAAGAAAGGATTGTGAAGGCGATGGGTAGAGACATGGACATATCCTTCAAGCATGCGGTCCTCATATGCGACAAACTCAGGGGTATGAGGATAAAGGATGCGATAAACATCTTGGAATCTGTGATAAAACTTGAAAGGACAATTCCGTTCAGAAGATTTAATAAGGGTGTGGGTCATAGAAAAGGACTCAAGAAAGACAAAATAAGTAAGTATCCAGTGAAGGCATCCAAGAATATATTAAAAATTTTAAGGAATTTGGAGAATAATGCAGATTATAAAGGCTTAGATCCCGATAAATTGCTGATAAAGCATATTCAGGCTCAAAAGGGAATCTCTCGTTTGAGAAGAAAGCCAAGGGGCAGATGGGCATTATGGAAAAGACAATATGTGAATATTCAGATAATTGCCGAAGAAGTTAATCGGGAGTTAAAGGAGAAGTAAGAATGTCGATGGAAAAACACTTCATTCAGGAGGGTAAAATAAGGTCAGAGATCGAAAATTTTCTTAGAAATGAATTGATGTGGGCAGGATATTCGGGAATAGACATACAGAAAACTCCTTTAGCAACTCGTATTGTTTTATATGTTGAAAAACCACCACTTGTTATAGGAAAGAAGGGTAGAAGAATCGATAAATTAACAAGAATATTGAAGGAAAGATACGGAGTGGATAATCCGGCAATTGATGTTCAAAGGGTAGAGAATCCAACCCTGGACCCGAATATTGTCGCGAGGAGGATCGCATTGGCATTGGAGAGAGGTATGAATAGGAGAAGGGTTGTTTATAAGGCATTAAAGGCGGTGATGAATGCGGGAGCGAGAGGAGTTGAGATTATATTGTCGGGTAAGATTGTTGGTAAGGGGGGAAGGTCAAGGGCTGAGAAATACTCTCAAGGATATATGAAGAAGGCTGGAGATTCATTAAAGTTGGTAAGGGTTGGTTCAACTCAAAGCTACCTGAAGGCCGGGGTTATTGGAGTGACAGTGAAGATTATTCCTCCAGATACCGTATTTCCAGATCAGATAGAAGTAAGTCCGAGGGTTGAAGAAGTGACCGTGGATGAGGAGAAAGAACTTGAGAGAGAAGAGGGAGAGGAGAAAAAGGAAGGGGAGGTCAAGGAAAAGGAAGGGGAGAAGGAGGAGAAGAAGGAGAAGGGGGATGAAAAACCAAGAGCAAAATCAAAGAAGAAAGTGGAGAGGGCAAAGAAAGGAAGAGCAAAGAAAGACGATAAGAAAGAAAAGAGCGATGAAGAATGAAGAGAGAAAGAAGAAGTAATATGGTAGCATCATATCGAGGCATTTATAACAAATGGAAAATTTAATAATTTGTAAATCAATTAATTAATAATTAATAATAATGGAGATATGGCAATATTCCATAAGAGAGAATTATGGGAGATGAGTATTGAGGAGTTGGATGAGCATTTATTGGATTTAAAAAAGGAATTGATGAAGATAAGGGGTGTTTTAGCATCCGGTGGAATTCCCGAAGATGTTGGAAAAACAAGGGAAATTAGAAAAACGATCGCGAGAATATTAACTATAAAAAGGGAAAAAGAAAAAAAGAAATGAATTGCCCAAGGTGTGGACTCCCCAAGGAGTTGTGTGTTTGTGAAGAGATGACAAAGGAGGCACAGCGGATAAGAGTTACCAGTGATAGGAGAACCTATGGTAAGGTGGTGACAATAATTGATGGTCTCAGGGATGTAGATATTGAGAAGATAGCCAAGGAATTGAAAAGGAGACTTGCGTGTGGCGGAACTGCGAAGAATAATAGAATTGAACTCCAGGGAGATCATCTCAATAAGATGAAGGACATCTTAATTGAGATGGGATTCTCCGAGGACATGATTGAAATTTCATGATTGGGCATATTTCTCAAGATTTCAAGATTTAGATTTAAAGAAAAGAATGAATTTTTATTGATTATTTTAAATATCATTGATATTATTAGATATGATTGGATATGATAACTCCCTATAATATACTCCGTCACGAGTTGATAGGTTTAGAGGCGAAGGTAGTTGATGCCACCCATCCGGGGTATAAGTGTAGGGGCAAAATAGTAAACGAAACGAGAAATACAATAGATATTGAGACGAAGAGTGGTAGAAAGAGACTACCAAAGGATTGCATTGTGCTTGAACTAAAGTTACCATTGGATTCAATTGTAAGAATCGATGGGAAATTACTCGTTGGAAGACCAGAGAATAGAATAAAGAAGAAATATAGAATTAAATTTGTATAAAATGCCGAGGAAGAAAACTGAAAAGAAGGGTATAGAGAAGGATTGTGGAGACAGGAATTGTCCATTTCATGGAGAATTGTCGGTGAGGGGCTCTGTATTAGAGGGCGTGGTCGTTTCAGATAAAATGGATAAAACAGTAATTGTTGAGAGAAATTATAAGATAAAATTGAAGAAATATGAGAGATACAGGTCAAAGAGGTCGAGAATTCCCGCTCATAATCCGCCTTGCATAAATGCAAGGACTGGAGACAGGGTAAGGATAATGGAGTGCAGAAAGCTGAGTAAGACGGTAAACTTTGTCGTAATTGAAAAATTAGAATAAAGGAAAAATGGCAAAGCCATTGGGAGCTATGAAGAATTTGCCCCTGGGGAGGGCAGTAACTGCAAAGATAACGAGAGCGTTACCGGTTGGTGCGAGGGTAAATTGTGCAGACAACACCGGTGCAAAAGAACTCGAAATAATTGCGGTTAGGGGCTATAAGGGAGTCAGAAGAAGGTTACCAAAGGCAGGGGTCGGCGATTTGGTAGTTGCGAGCGTAAAGAAGGGTAGAGTTGAATTAAGGGGTCAGGTTGTGTTGGCAGTTATTGTAAGACAGAAAAAGGAATACACAAGATGTAATGGAATGAAGATAGGATTCGAAGATAACGCTGCGGTTATAGTTGATGATAAGGGCGTTCCGAAGGGAACCGAGATAAAGACGGCGGTTGCGAGAGAGGCCGCAGATAGATGGAATAAAATTGGCTCTATCGCAACAATTATCGTATAAATTAAAATGAAGAGACCAAAATCAAAAAAGCCGGGGAAACAGAGGAGGTATCAGATCAATGCGCCATTACATAGAAGGAGAAAGATGTTATCTGCAACCCTGGATAAGAAATTAAGGGAGAAGTATAACAGAAGGAATATCCCGATCAGAAGGGGTGATAAAGTGAGGGTAATGAGGGGCGAATTCAAAGGAGTGATGGGAGAGGTTGTAAGGGTTCTGCCATCAAAATATAAAATTTATATTGATGGCGTGACGATTAAAAAGGCAGATGGGACGGCAGTTGAGAGACCAATTGACCCATCAAATGTAATGATTACTGAGATATATATGGAGGATAAAGAAAGAAGAGAAATGCTTGAAAGAAAATTGAAATAAAAATGCACACGAAGAGAATTTCAATTGGTTACGGGAAAAAGCCGAAGTGGGTCACTACACCCAGGCCAGGACCTCATCCAAAGAATGAATCAATACCGTTAATGATATTACTCAGGGATATGTTGAAATATGCAGATACTTCAAGGGAGGTAAAGAAGATCCTAAATGATGGCTTAATCATGGTCGATAAAAAAATAAGAAAGGACCCAAAATTTGGTATAGGATTGATGGATACAATTGAGATTCCAAGATTAAAGAGATATTTTAGAGTATTGCCGGGTAGTAGCAATGGATTCAATGGATTAATTCTTAAGGAAATTCCAAAAAAGGAAGTGTCAATAAAGCCGTGCAGGATAATGAACAAAACAATTATAAAGAATGGGGCAATTCAATTAAATCTGCACGATGGCACAAATATAGTAGTAGATAGCAATGAATATAAAACAAAAGACACACTTATCTTAGAGTTACCAGAAAGAAGGATAAAGGATTGGATCAAATTTGAGAATGGAAATTTTGCATTAGTTGTCAAGGGCAGACATAGTGGCAAATCCGGAATTATAAAGGAAATTTCAGAGGCGTCGGCAACAAAAAAATCATTAACAACAATTGATGGGGTACAGACCCTGACGGAATATGTGTTTGTGATCGGTAAGGAAAAACCAATGATAACCATATGAATATAACCATATGAAATGGAATATAAAAACATAATGCAGGTGCCGAGGATCGAGAAGGTTGTTGTGAATATAGGCTGTGGCGAGTCCGGAGAAAAACTAAGAAGGGCAGAAAAATTGCTTCAGAAACTGATAAACAAAAAACCGGTAAGAACAATATCGAGGCACAAAATTCCATCGTGGGGCATAAAAAAGAGGGAGCCAATTGGCTGTAAGGTAACACTGCGCGGCAAAGATGCGGAGGAATTCCTAAAAAGGGCATTTATAGCAAAGGACAATCAAATAAAGAAGTCAAATTTTGACGAATATGGAAATTTTTCATTTGGAATTCATGAATATATTGACTTTCCGGGAATAAAATATGATCCAGATATAGGAATCTTCGGGATGGATATATGCGTCTCCTTGGAGAGACCGGGATTTAGGATAAAGAGGAGGCGCATAAAAAAGTCAAAGATTCCATCACGTAACAGAATTTCAAAGGAAGAGGCAATAGAATTCATAAAGAATAAATTTAAAGTGAAGATAATATAAAATCAAAAAATTAAATCATAAAGAATAAAAAAAATCGTAAAGATGCAGAAGAAGAATATGAAAATTGATGCGAGAAATTTGAGATGTCCGGTATGTGGAACTACAAGGGGGTTGATTCATAAATATGGACTGAATATATGCAGGAGATGCTTCAGAGAAAAGGCGGAGAGTATAGGATTCAAAAAGTATTCATAAAATGGGGTGAATATGACCAAGATCAAATTATTTGGCAAATGGGACCTGAGCAATGTGAAGATCAGGGATAGGGGATTAGAGAGATATATCTGCCTAGAGCCAATTTATGTTCCGCACACTGCCGGCAGACACACGGGAAAACAATTTGCAAAGAGCAGAATGAATATTGTCGAAAGATTGATAAATAAGATGATGCGTTCTGGTCAGGGGACAAGGAAGGTCGCTGGAAGATTTATAAGGGGTGGCGGAAACACCGGAAACAAACAGAATGCAATAAAGATAGTTAGGAGAGCATTCGAGATTATAGAGAAGAGGACAAAGCAAAATCCCGTTCAAGTGTTGGCTGATGCAATAGCAAATGCCGGTCCGAGAGAAGAAACAACTACAATAATCTATGGAGGCATACGCTACCATCAAGCAATTGATGTATCAACTCAAAGGAGGGTTGACTTCGCATTGAAGTATATTTCGTTGGGAGCATTCGCAACCGCATTCAATTCAAAAAAGCCAATTGAGGAATGCCTCGCAGACGAGATAATTTGGGCATCAAAATCTGATACAAAGAGTTATGCAATACAGCGAAAGGAAGAGACGGAGAGAATTGCGCAATCCTCAAGGTAAAAAATTAGACGATAAGGTGTCAAAATGGGTCGTGAAGAACAGATGGCTAAGAAGATAAAAAAATTGATCTACAAACCGGAGAGAATTAGGAATATGGGAATTGTGGCACATATAGACCATGGAAAAACAACATTAAGCGATAACCTGCTTTATCACGCTGGCATGATATCTAAGGAAATGGCTGGGAAGCAGTTGGCACTTGACTTCCACGAGGATGAGAGGGCGAGGGGCATAACAATAAATGCTGCGAATGTATCGATGGTTCACGAATACAAAGGAGAAGAATACCTGATCAATCTGATCGACACCCCAGGACATGTGGATTTTGGAGGAGATGTTACGAGGGCAATGAGGGCGGTGGATGGAGTTATAGTTGTTGTTTGCGCCGTTGAGGGTGTAATGCCCCAGACAAAGACCGTAATTAGTCAAGCATTGAGGGAGAGGGTAAAACCCGTGTTATTTATAAATAAAGTTGATAGGCTAATAAACGAATTAAGATTAAGCCCGGAAGAATTACAGAAGAGATTCTTTAAGATCATAATGGATGTGAACAAATTGATAAAGCAGAGACAACCAGATGGTGTTGATTGGAGAGTGAATGTAGAAACTGGAAGTGTTGCATTTGGTTCGGCATACCATAACTGGGCAATATCGGTTCCATATATGAAGGAGACGGGAATCACATTTAAAGACATAATTGATCATTGTCTAAATGAAAAGCAAAAGGAACTGGCTGATAAGGCTCCGGTTTATGAGATCGTATTGGATATGGTAATAAGACATCTGCCAAATCCCGCAGATGCCCAGAAATTTAGAATTCCTCAGATATGGAAGGGTGACTTGGAGAGCGATATAGGTAAGGCTATGTTAAATTGCGACCCAGATGGAAGATTAGCTATGATGATAACAAACATCTCGGTATTTGATAAAAGGGAGGGGGAGGTTGCCACCGCAAGAATCTTTTCCGGAACGATTCGTTCGGGTGATGAAGTATACTTAGTTGGTTCGAGGTCTAAGGAAAGAGTGCAACAGGTTAGTTTTTATATGGGTGCGTCGAGAGTCAATACGGATGAAATCCCTGCCGGAAATATTCTCGGCATAACCGGACTAAAGAGGGCATTTGCGGGAGAAACTATCTCAGATGATGAAATTGAGATGTTTGAGCCGATGATTCACACATCTGAACCAGTTGTTACAATCGCGGTTGAAACAAAGAACATGAGGGATTTACCAAGAGTTATAGAGGTTCTAAGACAAGTTGCAAAGGAGGACCCAACCCTAAGTGTTAAGATCGATGAGGAAACTGGAGAACACCTACTTTCTGGAATGGGCGAATTGCACTTGGAGATAATTACAAATAGAATAAGAGCGGGTGGTTTAGACATAGAAACCTCTTCTCCAATCGTTGTTTATAGAGAAACTGTGAGTGGAAGCTACGGACCTGTTGAGGGAAAGTCCCCAAATAAGCACAACAAATTCTACATATCCGTGGAACCATTGGAAGAAAAGGTGTACAGGGCAATTATATCCGGAGAGATATCCGAGGGCAGGAGAAAAGATAGAAGTAAAGATATAAGAGCAAAATTGGTTGAATTGGGCATGGATAGAGAGGAGGCAAAGAGGGTGATAGATGTTTATAGAGGTAACATAATGGTGGATATGACCAAGGGAATTCAACATCTCGATGAAGTAATGGAATTGATGCTAGATGCATTTGAAATGGCAATGGATTCCGGACCATTAGCAAAAGAACCGGTAACGAGAGTCAAGGTAAAATTAGTTGATGCCGTTCTCCACGAGGATGCAATTCACAGAGGACCTGCTCAGGTATATCCGGCGGTAAAGAGACCAATTTATGCGTGCATGTTAAAGGCAAATCCAATTCTCTTGGAACCAATACAGAAGATATGGATAGATGTTCCTCAAGATTATATGAGTTCTGTGACAAGGGAATTGCAAAGGAGGCGAGGAACAATAACAAATATAGGTCAGAAGGATGAGTTAGTAACGATAGAGGGTATGTTGCCAGTTGCAGAATCCTTTGGGTTTGCTGGCGACATAAGAAGTGTTTCAGAGGGACATGCACTCTGGTCTACGGAGAATGCTGGCTTTGAGAAGTTGCCGTCAGAGCTACTGGATTCGGTAATAAGAAAGATTAGGGAGAGGAAGGGCCTTCCACTGGAAATTCCAAAGGCAGAGGAATTTATGGAATAGAATTTATCTCATGAATGCTAACTTTTAAAGTTTAAAATCAAAATTAGTAAAACTAATCTTATCAATTCAAGAAAATGATCGAATTGAAGGAGGTATGTCAAAATGGCTGAAAAACCACATATAAATCTGGTGTTTATAGGACATGTTGACCATGGAAAATCAACCCTGGTTGGTAGGCTACTCTATGAACTTGGGGAAGTGCCAGAGCAGGTATTGAAGAAATATAGAGAGGAGGCAGAGAAATTGGGAAAGGGAACATTTGAATTTGCGTGGGTGATGGATTCTCTAAAGGATGAGCGTGAAAGGGGTCTAACGATTGATATTGCACACAAAAAATTCGAAACACAGAAGAATTACTTTACAATTATCGACGCCCCTGGACATAGAGATTTCGTGAAGAACATGATTACTGGGACATCGCAGGCAGATGCTGCGGTTCTCGTAGTCTCTGCGAAAGAGGGAGTCCAGCCACAAACAAAAGAGCACGCATTTCTCGCGAAGACTCTCGGTGTGAATCAACTGTTAGTTGCATTGAACAAGATGGATGCTGTGAATTATGATCAAGATAAATACAACAAAGTAAAGGATGAGGTGGGTAATTTATTGAAGAGTATTGGTTATAAAATCGATGAAATTGATTTCATTCCCATATCTGCATATATGGGAGATAATCTAAAGGATAGGAGTGACAAGATGCCATGGTACAAGGGACCAACATTCTTGGAGGCATTAGACAAGTTCAAGGTTCCAGAGAAACCAATCGACAAGCCTTTAAGATTGCCAGTTCAGGATGTATATTCAATAACTGGAGTCGGTACAGTACCAGTTGGGAGAGTGGAAACTGGAGTTATGAAGCCGGGGATGAAGGTCGTGTTCATGCCGGCAAATGTTACTGGTGAGGTGAAGAGTATCGAAATGCACCACGAACCATTATCCCAGGCAGTTCCGGGGGATAATGTTGGTTTCAATGTTAGGGGTGTTGGAAAAAAGGATATCAAGAGGGGAGACGTTGTTGGTCCGGTGGATAGTCCGCCGACGGTTGCAGAGGAATTTACCGCTCAGATAGTTGTTTTGCAGCATCCATCGGCAATTACCGTTGGTTACACACCAGTTGTTCACGTACATACCGCCCAGGTTGCGTGTCAATTCACCGAGTTGGTGAAGAAGATAGACCCAAGAACTGGTGGCGTTATTGAGGAGAACCCACAATTCCTCAAGACTGGTGATGTTGCAGTGGTCAAGTTAAGACCAACGAGATTGCTTGTTATAGAAAAGGCAAAGGACTTCCCACAACTTGGAAGATTTGCGATAAGGGATATGGGTCAGACAGTTGCGGCCGGAATGGTCATAGATGTGGTTCCAAAGAAGGTTTAATCCAATTTCTAAAATTTCAAAATTTCTTATTTTTAAATATTTTTAAATGGAATGGAAAAGGCAAGGATTATACTTATAGGCAAAAATGCCAGGGAATTGGAAGAGATATCAAAGCAGATCGTAGAGATTGCAGAGGCGACGAGAGTGAATTACTCCGGACCAGTTCCACTGCCAACGAAGAAATTAAGGATAACCTGCAGGAAATCTCCAGATGGTGAGGGAACTGCAACATGGGACAGATGGGAGATGAGGATTCACAAGAGGATCATAGATGTTGATGCAGATGAAAGGTCATTGAGACAGATAATGCGTATTCAAGTTCCGGATGGAGTGCATATAGAGATAGAATTAACAAAATAAAACAAAATTAAAAAACAAAATAAAAATATGAAATTCTGTATATTTATTAATTTGTTTATTAATTCTATCTCCGCTCCCGTAGTGTAGTCCGGTCAATCATCCCGGCCTTTCGAGCCGGAGACCCGGGTTCAAATCCCGGCGGGAGCACTTCAATAATAGGCTATTCTTCTCAGTTTAGAACCACACACATCGCATTCTTTTTTGTCCGAGTGATATTCTCTATCACAGAATGGACAAATTTTTTTCCATTTGACACTTCTCTTTATCCCATTCTGAGTTACCGGTTCATAATCTAAGTTTAGATGCGAAGCAACATTCTGTATGCTATAGTCATCTGTCACTATACTCAGATTCTTCTCCAATGCGACTGCGAGAATTTCGATGTCTGTATTAGATAATTTCATTATATCACCAGTTTCTCTCGCCTTTTCGATAACCTTTGCCACATATTCGTCAGATGCCTCAGAGAGAATAACATTGCCCGATTTTATTGCAGATTCAATTGCAGCTTTTACATTTTCATCTTTCAATTCATGCAAAACAGAGTTCGTTATATGATATCTAAAATTGGAGAAATCTAACCTTGATCTCAAGATTCCGGATGTATCGAGAATTCTGTTCTTTTTCATTTTTAATATCCCAAGAGCATTTTCTCGAGGTCTTTTGGATTTTCGGTTTTACATTCAAACTCACAATGTTTGTCTCCATTAGCAATACACTTTCCCTCCTCGACATTCCACTTAGCTCCAGTTGATTTCTCTAAGGAACCCTCTATGATCCCCGCTATAAATATGCATAATTTCATACCTATGTCTTTAACGCCGTATGAATAGGCAGATTCCTCGACCCTTACGATTATTTTATCTGGTAGCATTTCCGTCTCAACTATTCCTATCTTAAGAAATGAGAATACATCACGTAGGTAATCCAGCATATCAAACAGATTTCTTATCTTGGTTTTCTCGGCAATTTCCTCCCCTATCCTCCTTCCAGAGAATTTCGATAATACAACATGTCCCTTAGAAATTGAGAGTAGGATATAATTTAATGCCTGATTTATTGATATATGGATATAATCCCTGGACATCTTCCTCAACCGGTATCGACCATTAACTATATAATCTATAAACGCATCTAATCCGAGTTTGAATTCCTCCCTGCTCAATTGTTCGAATTTGGGCATCTTTTCTTCTTCTCTAATATAAAGATGAAACTCACAATACTTATCACCCATGAGTATACATTTCTTTTCTATTCCATCGCAGGATTTTCCACTTAGTCCCTCAATAATACCGCATAATCCTCCGAGCTGCATAAAACATCCGGGATGATTTATTCTATTTTCAGATGGGAGAACGGGGCTCTCATACAACCTATATTTGATAAAATTTTTATCTTTATTGATTTCTACCAATTCTACAATACCACCACCTATCTCTGTCCACCCATATCTTATATTCTTATATACAACCCCTCCAAAGACATCCATCAGTTTTTTTCTTATACTCCTCAGCAACTGCATCTTCTCAGATGGTAGAGAGTAAACACCGAAATATCCGAGAACCTTCCCGATGTTATAGAAATCGTATATGACTATTGGATAGAGATATGCCATTGATAGATATCTCAAGCAAAATAATGATACATGCGTATAATCGCCAAGTCTCGGTCTGATATTGAAATCTTTCTTGAATGCAAACCTACCCATAGTTCTCATTGATTTGAAATTTGAATATAAAAATTTACTGATCTCCTCTCTTTTACTTCTTTCTAACATTTTTATTTCTTATTCTCGGTATAATTGTCGGAACTTCTTTCTTATATTTGAGATATTTCCCACCGAATATCCTCATAAGATTATTTTCCTCCCATCTTATTATATATGCGAGAATTGGAATCCATACGAGAAACAATATGAGTAATGAGGCTTCCCCACTTATTAGAAAACAGCCAAAAATTATACACAATTCTGATAGATATAGCGGGTGTCTAACAATACCGTATGGTCCATTCCTCACAAGTCTCTGCTTATATGACTCCGAAAATACCTCGGGAATTCTAACGATATTCTTCATACCAATTCTATAAACAGTCCATGATGCGATAAATATCCCAGCCGAGATGAGCAATAGACCAATAAATCTATACACAAATGGGATATAGATTATTACAGAGAGCAATACATCACTGATAAACAGAATTAGAATTGATAATGAAATGTACCACATAATCAGAATCGATATATACTTAATTTCGTTTTCATTTCTCATTGAATCTTCCCACTCTCTCAGAAATAAGGCGATCGAGATTCTTATAAGATATAATGGAGTCAAGACAACAAGAATAAGTAATGCCACACCACGAACACCGAGGACAAGATATGAAGTTATAAAAGAAATGATCATAGAGAATATGAACATAATTTCAAATTTCCTATCGTTCATTTTTCTCATCTAATTTAATTCTGACCTTCTCACGGAATCTTTCTATCTGGGCATTATCTATCTTTCTGAATAGTAATTCAATTTTTCCAATCTTGTGCCCCTCTTTTATCGCCAACTCACTAGCGCTGTTCCACTCTTGCTCAAAAACCGAATCCCTAAGATTTAGCATTTTCCATATCCTCTCCGCAGTAAATGGCAGGAACGGCACAGATAATATCGCCAATGTCCTGGTAAGATTTGCACATAAATAAAGAGTTGTTGAGTTTTCTTTTTTCCATGGCTCCTTTTTCTGAAAATACTCATTACCAAATTTTGCGGTCCTCATCAATTCCTTGAGGGAATCTAAAAATTTAAATCTCTCTATTCTCTTGCCAACACGTTCTGGAGATTTTCTGATAAACTCCAGCATTTCATCATCTAATTCATCAAACTCCCCAATCTCTGGAACTATTGAGTCATTTCTTGAGATGAATGTCAGGGTTCTATTAACGAAATTTCCGTATGTTGCAATTAATTCATTATTTATCTTGTGCTGGAATTCCCTCAGCGAAAAATCTGCATCGTGCTTCTCGGGATTTATGCTAAGCAGATAATATCTTAATAAATCGGGTTCGAATTCCTCTAAAAAGTCATGGAGCCATAGAACCCACCCCCTGCTGGTGGACATCTTTTTCCCTTCTAAATTTAGATATTCATTACTTGAGATCTGCCAGGGCAGATTATAACCCTGATGAGCCATTAACATCGCGGGCCATATTATCGCATGAAACGGTATGTTGTCCTTTCCAATAAAGTGAACTATCTTACATTTATCCTTCCAGTATTTCTTCCACAAATCCGGTCTTTTTTGCCCGATTGCCCATTCCTGAGTTGATGAGATGTAACCAATTGGAGCGTCAAACCACACATACAAAACCTTGCCCTTTGCATTATCTAATGGCACTGGGACTCCCCAATCAAGGTCCCGAGTAATTGCCCGGTCTTCAAGACCCTCGGAGATCCAGCCCAATGCAAAATTTCTTGCATTCTCTGGCCAGTGTTTATTCTTGGATATCCAATCTCTCAATCTACTACTAAATTCAGACAATTTGAAGAACCAATGTTTGGTTTCCTTCTCCACGGGCTTTTTCTTACAAATTATACAGTACGAATCCCTTAATTCGTGGGGCTCCAATTGTTTTCCACAAGCCTCACACTGGTCACCCCTTTGGTCCCGAGCATTGCAGTATGGACAAATTCCCTTAACAAATCTATCTGGCAAAAATCTCTTGCAATTCTCACAATATGGTCTCTTAACCTTCTTTTTATACACATATCCCCTTTCCAGAATTCTAAGAAAGAAGTCCTGAGCATTCTTGTAGTGAAGTTCATTCGTCGTTCTCGAAAAGTTATCGAAGCTGATTCCCAATTTTTTGAAGGCATCTCTTATAATTCTATGATATTTATCCACAACATCCTTGGGAGAAATTCCCTCTTGCTCCGCAGTCACTGTAATTGGTGTTCCATGCTCATCAGTTCCACAGATATAAATAACATCACTTCCCTTCATGCGGTGGTATCTCGTATAAACATCTGCTGGTAGATATGCTCCGATGGCATGTCCGACATGCACGGGACCATTTGCATATGGCAATGCGGATGTCACCAGTATCCTCTCCATTCTCTCCTTTTCAGACATATAGAGTTATTCGAAATAAAAGAATAAATTTTGATAACTTTTTATATTGTTATTATTAATTATTTTACTAATTATTTTACTACAATGGACATCAACCACTTCGAAGAGGATATGTATTGGGGAGTTGTAAATTCAATAATAAATAATAAGAATGTCTGCATACATCCCTATCTAAGAAGTGTTGAGAGTGGCAAGGAATTCAAACTGAAGGTTAATGATGATAGGATAATTGCCACTATAAAGAATATTGAGGAGCTTGCAAGAATATTGCACGATGTTCCAATGGAGGCCATAGAATTCCATATGAATGGTAGAAATGACTTCTCTGAGTGGATAAGGAATGCCATTGGGGATGAAAAGCTTGCTACCCTACTAAGCTATATAGAATTTAGAAAATCCGAGGATGTAAGAAAGGCGCTGATAACTATCATAGAAAATAGAATAAAAAATTTGAGGAGAAATTCCGTAAATTTGATTTTTGAATAAATTATGTTAATTTCACACCGTAGATCTCTGATACGCCATCATTCATTTTTACGCCTATCAGCGAGTCCGCATTCTTCATTATATAATCATTATGTGTTATTAGGATGAATTGACCCTCCGATTTTTTAAACATCTTTGCCAGTCTTTCCGAATTTTTGTCGTCAAGTGATGCATCGATCTCATCTAAGATGTAGAAGTATGATGGTTTGTATTGCTGAATGGCGAGCAGAAATGCCGAACTTGTCACTACCTTCTCACCCATAGACATCATATCTATGCTCATCAACTTCTTACCCCGAGGAGATGCGGAGATGAGCAATCCCGATTCTGAGATATCGTTTGGATTATCGAGGATTAATGTGCCATTACCCCCGGACAACTCCCTATATATCCTCTCAAAATTGTCCCTTACCGTGTTGAATGTTCTCATAAATGTTTCCCTTTTTCTCATTTCGACCCTCTCCATAAAGTCAAAAATCGATTGCCTTTCTTCCTTTAGCGTATCTATCTTCTTCTCTATATCCCTTATCTCCAAACTCAGTCTCTCATAGTTATCGATCGCCTTGAGATTTACACTACCTATGGATTCCAATTCGAGTTCTATTTTCGATAGATTTTCCCTTAATTTATTGATTCCCATATCTATGACCTCAATATTCTCAAATTCCCTAAATTCCTCTTCAAGAGAATTCAATTTCGTCTCAATTCTTGCTTTATTAATCATCAATTTATTTACATTTTCATCAAGTGCGTCAATCTCATGCCGAATCTTGCCACTCTCCGAGCCAAGATTTGAGATTTCGTTCTCTAAGATGTCCCTTTCTCTCATTAATTTCTCTATCTTCTCTTCCAATCCCTTACTTTCCTCGTCTAATTCCCTCAAATTATTCTCGAGTCTCGACCTTTCATCTTCAATTGATTTTATTTCATTCAGAAGGGTCTTCTTCTGATTTATTAATCCCTTCAAATTCCTTTCAAATTCATTAATCTGTCTCTCGATTAGGAGTTTTCTTTCTTCCAAGCATCTCTTTTTAATTTCAAGGTCTCTGTGCTCATCCTTCAGTCTATCCAATAAATCCAAATTCATCTTTGACCTCTCATCAACCAACCTCTTCAATTCCCCTTCCAATCTACCCAATTCTCTTTCAAATTTCTTCAATTCTTTCCTATTTGCTGTTGTCTCATCTCTGAGTTTCTTCATCACATCTCTTATCTCGGAGATTCTATGTTCCGCGTCTTTGAGCCTTTCGATTGATGAATTTTTCTCGACCTCCATTCTCTCCATCTCCGTCATGAAGTTAGAAATCACCTCCTGCAATTCAAGGATTTTGTTTTCAATCTTCCTCCTATTTATTGCAATTTCCTGTGCCTGACCATCGGCTTCGATTATTCTCTTTTCCAGATTCCTTATCTCCTTTTCCAATTCATCAATTCTCGAGAATTTTACCTCAAATCTCCTCGTATACCCTCCACTGATCGCCCCACCCCTCTCAATGATATCCCCATCCAAGGTTACAATTCGCCATTCTCCAATCAACGGCTTTGCAGAATCAATATCTCTGACAATTATGGTGTTTCCAAACACATAATCAAATACCCTCCTAAATTTCTTCTCACATCTTATAAAATCCCTCGCAAATCCCATCGCATTTCTTGGCAGATCCTCCCTCAATTTTATATTTATTCTATTTAATGGAAGAAATGTGCATCTCCCAATTTTCTTTTTTCTTAAGTATTTAATGCACTTTGCCGCAACATCCTCATTCTCAACAACAATGTAATTTGCCATAGCTCCAGCAGCAACCATTAACGCGTTCTTATATTTCTCTCCCTTTATGTCTCCCAACTGAGAAACCACGCCATAAATTCCCGGAATGATCCGTCTTAATTTCATGATCGATTTTATTATTGTTGCGTCCGTTGTTTTTTTAACTACTTTAAGCTCTGTGTTCCTCCGAGCAAACTCTACCCTTAAAGAATTTAAAATTTCTAATAATTCCTTCCCCCTCCTCTCTGCCCTCTCGAGTTCTGATTTTAATCTATTAAATTCAATAAGTTCCGTTTCGTGTGTTTTTCTTCTTTTCTCCATCTCCCTATCCAATTCTCTTATCCTCTTTTTCAAATCTCTTATTTTTTCATTCAGGACCTGCTCCTCTGTCCTCAATCTGGCGATCTCGTCGTTATTCCTCTTCTCTAAATCAAGCCTTATGCTTATCTCTGACCTTATATCCGAGATTCTGCTCCTTAGGGATTCTATATTATCCTCAATCCCCTCCTCTTTGACTACATTCATATTTTTAATTTTCTCATCAATTGATGATAATTTATCATTTATAATAATGAGTTCCTTCTCTATGCCACTTTTTTCTTCCTCAAGCGATTCTCTCCTCTTTCTGATCTTGGATATCTCATCTTCAACATCCTTGAGATTCTTATGTAGAATATCGAATCTATCATTGATTCTATTTAGTTCACCTCTAACCTCCGGAATCCTCACAATAATCCTCTTCTCCTCCAATCTCATTATCTCGGAATTTATTAATTTAAGTTTATCGTTCTTCTCTCCGATTCTAATCTTCAATTTTTTTAATTTATCTACCATATCATCTCTTCTATCATTTATCGCCCTAATTTCATTCTCTATACCCTCTAACCTCTTTCTCTCAGAGTTTATGAGTTTTCTCAGAATGCTTGCCTTGTGTCTTTTCAAATCCTCTTGCAATTCCTTATACCGCAATGCATCATCCCTCTCCGTTTTTAGTCTCTTCAAGTAACCCCTTCTCTCTCCCAAGATTATGTGAGCCTCAGAAATTCTCTTCTCCACCTCTTCCAACTCCTTCAACGCCTTTTCCTTCTTCTTGTCGTATTCTCTTATACCGCATAAATCATCAATAATCTCCCTCCTTTCTCTCGGTTTCATGTCTATAATCCTCGTAATATCATCTTGTAGGATGATGTTGTATTCATTATCTCCAAGAAGTTCAATTATCTTCTGTCTCGATGTCCTCTTGCCATCCAATTTATAGATGCTGTTGCCGTCCCTATCTATAGTTCTACTGATCTTAAACCTATTGCCATTATTGCTCAAATGCATCGTTACCTTTGCATAACTTAATTTTTCTCCTCTGGTGCCACCATTATATATCAAATCCGTTAGTGTATTCGCTCTCAATCCCCTTGACCTACCCAATACAAAGCATATGCTCTCTACTATATTGCTCTTCCCGGAGCCATTTGGACCAACAATAACAGTAAATCTGTCTGGAAATTCCAACACCGTTCTCTCCTTAAAGGATTTAAAGCCAACGATCTCTAATCTCTCCAAACGCATTTTAATTAATAATAAATGCCATTCATCAATATAATTATATCGCATTTAAGATGATCTCCATAGCTTACGATGTAAATATATATCGAGAAATTCTGGGTTATAGGGTGAGAAGGAACGATATTGTTATAGAGTTGGGTCCACACACGGGGAAGAGTACCCTTGTGTATCTTCCAAGGACTAAACTTACAATTGTTGTTGATAAGAGTAATGAATCTAAGGAGCATTTTAGCAATATCCTTAAAAACTCGGAAAATATTAGATTTGTTTTGGGAGATGTTAGAAGTTTTGAGACGATCATAAATGTTTTAAAGATAAGCAGGGAATGTGATGTTCTTGCAGTTGATATGGGTGGTGGAAGGTACCCGGACACCGTCTTTAAGGTGTGGGCGATATGGAGCGGAATATTTAAGCCGAGAGATTCGATAATAAGGAATCGCGGTCTGGCTGAATTTATCCAGAGGGCAAAAATTGAGGATAATTCGATAATAAGAAATTTTGAGGATAGTGGATGGTTATCCGAATATGGTAGAGGAATTCCATACAAATTAAGGAAGCAATTGGAGGAGTTTAAATTTTGGGTTGAGATTTAGGGTAAAGATGGAGTAAGGATATTCGTTTTGTTAAGCCACCGAAAATCAAGTGTGAGTAATGGGAATGTGCAAGCAAAAAACCGAAAAGTTTTTATAGGAGAATTAACATTATAGTTTTATGGGGGGTAATCCGAGATTCTGATGGTGGTTGGCTACTGAGGGAGTAGCCTTCTACCATGGGAAGAGTGAAAAGATAGAATTTAGAATTTATTATTTAAATTAAATGGTTGGCTGAGTAAAAATGGAAACATGTAGGGGGTGTGGAAGTACAAGGACTATTGTTGACTATAGACGTGGTGAGATTATATGTAGGGATTGTGGTCTTGTTCTGAATGATGTGTTGTTTGATTTTGGACCCGAATGGAGGGCATTTGATGATGAACAATTGAATAAGAGAGCAAGAACTGGAGGTCCAATAAAGCTTGCAAAGCAGAACATTGGACTCACCACAGAAATTGATAGATATGACAGAGATATTAAGGGTAGCGCAGTGCCTTCTGAGAGAAAGGCGCAGCTCTACAGACTGAGAAAGTGGCAGAGAAGGAGTAGAATGGGAACATCAATAGACAGGAATTTATCAATTGCCCTTCCAGAGTTAGATAGGATGTGTGCATATCTCAACATCACGCCCAATATAAAGGAAGAGTGCGCCAGATGGTATAGAAAATGTGTAAATAGTGGAATTGTGAGGGGAAGGTCAATAGAGAGTGTGATTGCAGCCATAATTTATATGGTAACGAGACAGAGGCATCTACCAAAGACCTTGGATGAATTAGAGCGCGTCTCGGGGGTCAAGAAAAAGGATATAGGCAGGAGCTATAGAACAATTTGTAGGAGATTGGGCCTAAGAATGCCAGTTGTTAAGCCATCAGACTATGTGCCAAGACTTGCATCAGCACTTGGCGTTTCAGGTAAGACGGAGGCTAAGGCTATTGAAATACTTGAGACTGCAAGAAAGGAAGGTATAATTGCTGGCAAGGTGCCGATAAGTATGGCCGCTGCAGCAATTTATCTTGCTGGCAGAATCACCTCAGACAAGAATACACAGAGGTTTGTGGGGTTTCAGGATATTCCAGAGTCGGCGATAAAGAATAGATACAATGAGTTACTCAGAGAATTTAAAAAGAGAAATCTATTGAGGGACTTTGCAATACCTCAACCAGGTTAAGTGGCTATCCTTTCAAGAGCGTAATAACATCCTTGGATGCCTCTGTTTTTGTTATTATCGTTAGTAAATCCCCCTCAAGCAACACCACATTGGGGGAGCCAATGATAACCTCACCACCACGGGATATTAAACCGATAATGGCATCATTCGGGAGATTAATGTCCTTTATCTTTCTTCCAAATAACTTCTCATTAGTTAATTTCATCTGAATTATCTCCGCCTTTCCTTTTTCTATGGATATTATGCTTCGCTCACTCCCTTGAGTTATTGCATTTTTTAAATAGGAAACAATTGCGGCGGTGGGATTTATCGCGGCGGTGATCTCTAACCCAAGATAGAGGTCCTGTTTGCTCGGATCATTAACTCTTGCAACAATTCTCTTTACATTAAATTTTTTCACAATTTGACATATCGTTAGATTTGTGTTGTCATCTCTCGTTAGAATTACAACCGCATCAGCGCGTTCAATTCCAGCATCCTTTAGAATTTCCGTATCACTACCATCACCACGTATCACAAGCGCATCCATCGATTCTGCAAGTAACTTTGCCCTCTCATCATCCTTCTCCACAATTACGATCTCGTGGTCTTCACTCGCCAAGTGCTTTGCTAATGCGGTTGCGGTTGTCCCACCACCGATGATGATTATGTACATTTTTGTCTTCGTTACTTACTTTTAATTAAATATAGATAAATTAATTATAATGAAAGTTCATTAAAATTTTAACTCTAATCTATTAGTCATAAAAATATAAAAATCATTTTATAAAAAAAATTATTAAAAAATATTGATGAAGATGTC
>QMZM01000004.1 GCA_003663175.1 Candidatus Altarchaeales archaeon
CAAAGAGTTAAATTTATGGTATGGCAATACTCATGCACTGATAGACATAAATATGAAGATAAAGGAAAATAGAGTGACTGCAATTATTGGACCATCTGGCTGTGGCAAGTCGTCATTTATAAGATGTCTAAACAGGATGAATGATTTGATAGAGAATGCAAGGGTTAGTGGTGAAGTGATAATTGATGGTGTGAACATTTATGACAATAATGTTGATATATTCTCGTTAAGGAAGAGGGTTGGTATGGTGTTTCAAAAACCAAATCCGTTTCCAATGAGTGTCTATGATAATGTTGCCTACGGCCCGAGAATTCATGGAGTTGGGGATAAAGAGGAGTTGGACAGAATTGTCAAAAGGAGTCTTATTGACGCAGCGCTCTGGGATGAGGTTAAGGATAGATTGGATATGCCAGCACTTAAATTGTCTGGTGGTCAACAACAGAGGCTCTGTATAGCGAGAGCACTCGCAGTTGGACCAGATATAATACTCTTTGATGAGCCATGCTCGGCATTAGACCCAATTTCAACTGGTAAGATTGAAGACCTAATCCATGAATTGAGAAGGAATTATACAATTGTAATCGTGACTCATAACATGCAACAGGCAGCGAGGGTTTCAGATTACACCGCATTCTTTCTCTTGGGAAGACTGATAGAATTTGGAAAGACAAAGAGGTTATTTGAGAATCCCCAAAAGAAAGAAACTGAGGATTATATAACCGGAAGGTTTGGGTAAAATGACAAGACTTAAGCTTGAGGAGCAGATTGAGAGGATAAAGAAAGATATAGAGGATATGACAGAATTTGTGAGCAAACAATTAAGGGGATCAATGGAGGCTCTCTCAAACTTGGATAAGAAATTATCTAGGGAGATTGTGGGTAATGATAGGATAGCAAATGAATTCTATACTGATATAAAGGAGAGATGCGTACAAACAATAGCACTCCAACAACCAGTTGCTCGGGACCTGAGATTTATAAGCATATCCATGGATGTCGCGTCGAATTTGGAGAGAGTTGGGGATTATGCGGTGGATATTGCAAAGAATGTGGAATACATCTTAAAGGAACCACCAGGGGTTAGATCTAGATTTACAACGGAGATTTTAACATTATTGGAGCCGGATGATGAGAGGGCATTTATCCTTGAGATGGGAAGAATTGCTGAGAAGATGGTAAATAAATCTGGTAGGGCGTTCATCAACAATGACGAGGAGATTATAAAGGAGGTATATGAACTTGAGGACAAATTGGACAGTTTATTTGGGCAGATATTTCAGAAGTTAGAAGATGCCACAAGAAATGACACAAAAAAGATACACTTTGCATTAAATCTGATCCTAATTGCGAGGCATCTTGAGAGAATTGGAGACCATGCTGTGAATATCGCAAACAGGACATTATATGCAATAAGAGGAAATGGAGAGTATATATAGATTACTCATTCAAACAGCTTGGGGTCGATTCTAACCCTGTTAAGTTCCATTGCCATATCCTTATAACTGAAACCCATTGCTATCCCCAAGAGCTGTGGATAATGAAGTACTGGGATTTTAAATTGTTTATTTAGCTGCGATTCAATTGCCCTCTGATTTGCCTCATACATTATATTACAGAACGGACATATCGTCACAATTAAATCTGCCCCAGCATCCTTAATGTTTTGTAATTTATATCCGGATATCTCATATGCAACCTCCTTCTTATAACCCAAGACATAGCCACCACAGCATAATTTCTTATCTAAGTAGTCGATAGATTTTGCACCAGTTGCTTCAATTAATACATCCAAACTCTCTGGATCCTCGAAGTCTTCAAATTGAATAATATCTGTTGGTTTAAATATATGACAGCCATAGTGTGCAGCAATCTTCAAATTGTCTAATGAATTCACTACTTTTTTCCTTATCTTATCGACTCCATAGTCCTCATATAGAACTCTAATATAATGCTTTATGTTTATATTTCCTTTGAATTCGAGGTCAATTTTTGACAGAATTTCATTTACCTTTCTCCTTAGATCTGCATCTTCTTTTAATCTCTTATTTGCCTTTATTAGTGATTCGTTGCAACCATTGCACATGACCATTATATCCAAACCAATGTCTTCTGCCTTTGCAATTATGCTACCCGCCATTGCTAAGTGTGTCAATTCATTTATCTGCTCATGATAGATCCCACAACAGCCAGCATCCTCGATATCAACTAATTCTACCCCCAATTTGTCCATCACTCTTCTTGTTGCCAATTCGTAGTTTGGAACTCTAAGTGGTATTGTGCATCCTAAGTATAATGCATATTTCATTTTTAACCCTCTGTTAATTCTAATATCCTTTTGATGTAATCTGCAGTATTAATCTTTGGCAAATTCATTCGCTCTCTTCTCTTGTTTTCAATTTCACCAAGTTGTGTTGTGTATCCAGCATTCTTCAAATTTTCAATTAATGTGTCTATGAAGTCTGGCATTCCCTTTTCCTTGATATAGATTCTTCTCAACAAATTCATAAAGTCGGTAATCTTTATCCCTCTTGGGCATCTTTCTTGACATGTATAGCATGTTGCGCATAGCCATATATCATCTCCAGGGTCCATGTTGAGATTTGTCTTGTGGATTATCCTCCTTGGGTTATACTTGGAGAATCTTGCGGATGGACATCCTCCAGTGCATATTCCACAACTCTGACAAAATACTATTGTTTCCCCATCGATCTCAGATAGTACCTCATCTCTAATACTCATTTTTTGTATCACCTTTTAAAATTCGGTTTATGTTGATTCATTCAATTCCTTCTTTATTAGTTCAACAGCCTTTGGTATCGCCCTTTTCACCTCATCTGTACATTCCTCGTCAAAGGTTGTGACATCCTTGACCTCAATTGCATATATAATTACCTCGGGAATTCTTCCCATTATCTTCCTACCAACCTCGAATGCTTGTGCTAAACTAACATCGTGAGGTGATACACCATGAATTGTTGGTATATCTTCAAGGGACAATTTATATATACTCCCAACCCTACCATTTCTTGTTTTTATCGCATCTATGATTACGACTTTATCGTAATTCTTTGCCAATTCTAAGATATCTAATCCAGCCGTGAATCCCTCTCTGATGTCTTTGTAGTTATTTAGCTCTCTCTGTAACCTTCTTGCAACATGAACTCCAACACCATCATCTCGCAAAATCGGATTTCCAATCCCAAGGATTAATGTTCTCATTCTATTCTTGAAATTCTCTTGTAGAGGTTTCCATCATTGTCAAATATTCTTATTTCGAGAGGCATATGTCCGGGCAATGTATGAGTTGCACATGCAAAGCATGGGTCATATGCCCTGAATGCCATTTCCACCATATTCAAGATTCCTTGGTCAACCTTCCAATTCTTAATTAATTTTTCTGCAGCTCTTTTTACAGACATGCATATCGCTGCATTATTATTTCCCGTGGCAACCAATATGTTTACTTTCTGTAGGATCCCATCTTCATCTGTCTTGTAGTGATGATACAGGGTTCCTCTTGGTGCTTCGACAACTCCAACACCCTCATCCGGTTTCTCTGTTGGGATTATCCTAAATTCATTACTTGTTATATCTGGCTCTTGAATAAGTTCTAATGCCCTCTCCGCAGCATATATAATCTCTATGATCCTTGCCCAATGATATGCCAATGTTGCATGAACTGGTTTTCCTCCAAGGGTCTCATAGAATTTCTCATATGCTTCTTGCGCAATTGGGGTCGCCATACCATCTGCAACATTTAGCCTTGCCAATGGCGCAACCCTGTAAATTCCAGAATCCTTTCCATCAACAAATCCCTTCCAACCAATCTTTTTCAGGAACGGGAACTTGAGATACGACCACGGCTCAACATGTTCTGCAATATGCTCCAAATAATCCTTACCCTCAAATTTCACGATCTCCTTTCCGTCGGGGTCTACAACCCTCACCATTCCATCATAGAAATTTACCTTATTATTTTTATCAACCAATCCCATGTAATTTGTCTTGTGTTGGTATATATCACCAAGTATTAAATCAACATATTCCCTGTTCTTTAGAACAACATCCTCAAATAATTGTAGTGTAAATTTACCAAATTCAACAAGATTCTTTGCCATGCTCTCTATTTCCATTCGTTCTTCATCGGTTATTCCCTTTGCAATTCCCCCCGGCAGGAAATTTATCGAGTGAGTTGCTCTACCCCCAATAATCTCCTGAATCTTTTGTGCCTGAGCCCTTGCCGTTATAACCTTCTTACCGATTTCAACACCAACCTTCTTTATCACCCCAATTATGTTTCTTTCCATTGGCGGTGCCGATGGTCCCACAACAAAATCTGGACCCGCGAGTGCATAGAAATGCGCAATATGGCTGTGTAGATAGTGACCGCAGTAATACAATTCCCTTAATTTCTTTGCGGGTTCTGGTGGTTCAACATTAAACACGGCATCGACCGCCTTTGCCGATGCTGTGAAGTGCGCCCCTGGACACACTCCACATATTCTCGGTGTAATTCTCGGCATCTCTTCAACTGGTCTCCCAATGCAGAATCTCTCAAAACCCCTCAACTCGACTACTTGAAAGTATGCATTCTCTACATTTCCCTCATCATTCAGGAATATGTCTATTTTAGCGTGACCCTCGAGCCTTGATACGGGTTCAATTACAATTTCTTTTTTCTTTTCTTTATTCTTGCCAAGTATCTTATATAAAATTCTCTTTTGTGCCATCTTATTTACCTCCTTCTCCTCAATAATGATTTTGGAAGATAAAACCTATAGAATGTTCCCAGGGGATCCTTTATCTGCTTCATTAAACTTTTAATTTCCTCTTCAGTCATTTCTTCTAAATCAACGCCAAATATCGTAGCGATAAGATTTAGCATGTTTCCTCCCTGGTCAAATGCCTCCTTTGTTGGACCCATACAACCCCTGCATGGAACATTTGCATTAATGCAGATAGCCTCACAGCCAGCTCTTGTTGCTGGACCCATACATATTACCCCCTGATCAAGGAAGCACCTCTCTTGATCCAACATTATCTCATGTGGTCTGTAAATCTTCGTTATCCTCCTCTTTTCCGATTTCTTTCGCCCACACTCACTACATAGTGTTTTGTCACCGGCGATTATTGCTCCTTTTGGAGGTATATTGCCTGATACAACAGCTTCTATGACAGTCCATATCAGTTTTGGTGTTGGCGGGCATAGTGGCATGTATATGTCAACATCTACGATTTCATCTAAGGCATACACCTCATCATAAAACTCTGGCAGTGTCAATTCGTGTCCCCCATCATCATATATTGTCTGAGGGGTTACAAATTCTGGATTATCTGTAGATGCCGTTTCTTTATACACAACTCTAAATATTTCCTCTCTATTAGCTATATTGGCGAGTCCCGGGATGCCACCACTTACAGCACAACTCCCAAACGCGACAAGTATCTTTGATTTATCTCTAAGCACTTTAGCCATATGTTCCTGCTCCGAATTTCTTACAGCACCCCAGTAAAATCCAACATCAACGCTCCCGTCAGGTAGTTCTTCAATATCCTTATACTTTGCATCCGCTGCTATTGGGGCCCAGAAGACAATATCGGCAACCTCTATGACATCTAATAATTTTTCATGAATATCTAAGACTGCAATATCACAACCTCCACAGCCAGCACCCATATAAAAACCCAGTTTTAATTTTTCTTTAGCCATTTTCTTCAATTATTTATTCATTTCATTCAGTATTCTGACTAATCTCTCAGCCTCTTGATTACCTATCCATTCAATTCTGAGCCTCTCTGGATCAATGTTGAATTGACCTAACATTTCTCTTAGTGCGATAACCCTCTTCCTTGCCTTGAAATTTCCCGTGTTGTAATGGCAGGCATCCGGAGGACAACCCGCAATAAGAACTGACTTTGCACCAGAACTAAACGCCTTCAATATTGTCTGCGCATCAATCCTCCCGGTGCATGGAATCCTCATAATCTTTACATTCTCTGGATAATTCAGACCCTTATAAGCTATGTTATCTGCAGCATTGTATGAACTCCACTTGCAAAGGAATGCCGCGATATCACCTTCATTTATCGTCGCTTCAACCTGAGCCAATATCCCTCTATCATCAAACCCATACAATTGATTTGCACCAGATGCACAGGTTGCAGTACATATCCCACAACCCATACAGATAGATTCATTTACACCGACTTCACCATCTTCATTGAGATAGACCGCCCCGTATGGGCAAGTATCCACACAAATTCTACAATCAATTGCACCACATATCTTGCCATTTATCCTTGCAATTGGTGTCTTTAGTTTTATCGAGTCATTATTCAATAGATTTACAATACTCATCGCTATGTCTCTCGCCTCCGATATAGTTTCTGAAACTCCCTTCGGAAATGCCGCTGAACCACATATGTAGACTCCATGGGGATTTGAATCATCTGATAGAATTGAATTTACATATGCGGTTGGAAATTCACCATTGCATTTTATATTCAATTTTTCAAATGTCTCTGCATCTGGAACAAATCCGGTAGAGAGAATAACGCAATCCGCATCCAATTCAATTGGTTTTCCGAGCAATATGTCTTCGGTTCTTACTTTTAATTTATTTCCATTCTCTAGGATCTCAGCGGGTCTTCCATTTATAAATTTAACCCCATGATTCCTCCTCAGAGTTTCATATAATTCATCGAATACTCCATAACTCCTCATGTCTATGTAGCAGACAGTGACATCTGTCTCTGGACTTACATCCTTTATTAATTTTGCCTCCTTTAAGCCGAGAAAGCAACATATCCTTGAACAATATGCCAGGTGGTTATCATCTCTCGAGCCAGCACAATGAATTATGACAACCTTCCCCGGATTTATCTCTCCAGATGCGAATTTCCTTTCAAAGTCCCAGTGCGTGAATACATTTCTCAATTTCTTGTATCCATATCCCTTTACCTTTTCAACATCATATTGCTTTAGACCAGTTGCCACAACAATTGCGCCAACATTCAAAATTCTTTCTTTTTCACCCAGACTCAATTTATTACATACATCCAAACATTTACCGCACTTCGTGCAGGAGTCGAAGTCTATCCCGTAGTTGTCTGGATAGGTTGGCATATAGTAGATTGCCTTCCTCATTAGACCATGGTCCTCCACCTCAACTGGGCATACCTCCTCACACCTCCCGCATAAATCACAGTCCTCAATAACATTTCCCCTAACCCTTATTAGTACATTATAATTTCCAAATTCACCACCAACCTTTTCTAATTCAGAATTTGTAATTACTTCAATATTCTCATTCTTGGCAATATCATTTATCAGTGAATATAAATTGTGCGAATTTGGCGTTCCCTTTGGATACAATCTGTCTAAGGTTCCGACAACACCTCCCAAGAATGGCTTCTTTTCAATTAGATACACCTTTATTCCAGAATTTGCTATTTGTCTCGCAGCCTCTAACCCCGCTACACCTCCACCAATAACCAAAACGGACCTTTCCTTGATCTCAAATTTCATTTCTTCAATATCTTCAGAATTCCTTAACTTTTGAATTGCCCCATTTATCAAACTATTGATCTTCTCGGGACTATGACCTATATGGGCTACTTGTTCCCTTATATTTACATATTCTGGATTAAATTCACCGAAGTATCTGTCAGCAATTCTGGGAGAACAGCCAGCAATCACGACCTTCTCACCCTTTTCCACAACCTCCGCAACCCTTTTAATTCCATCATCGGAACATAGGTTTGAGAACTTCTCAACATCAATCCCATCTCCAAAATTCAGGTCTTTGGGGAGATTAATCGTGTCTCTACATGTACATACAAAAACTTTCAATATGATCACCTTCATTTATTTTTATTATTTCAAATCTCTTACCCATCCCCCTTACTCATCAATACGAAATTCCACATTTATAGGAATTGTTAATTATAAATCATGATAAATAAAATTGTTAATTATTAATCATTATAAATAATATTATAATAAAGGAAAGTGAAAAATGACCGTAATCTTACTCCTTGGTGGCTTGTCTATGGGAAATAATCCAATTGAATTTGGTAGCATTTCCAATATTCTGAATGTTGTAAATTCCATAGTGTTTATTGGATTGATATTGATTGGCGTTTATGCGGTGCTGATGAATTTCAGAACCGTGCTTCTGCCTCAGAGGATTGGAAGGATCAGGTCGTTTGGAAGGCAGTTGAATTTAGATGGATTAAATTGTGATTCTGGTTGTATCGGGATTTCCAAATTCTCTGATGGTAAGATGTCGATACCGGTTCAAGTTGAGTTGGATGATAATTCAATAATTACTGCAGATGTGAGTCCGTGTTGTATATGTATTGATAGATTAATGGTTGGTGATCTCGTTGGAGTGACGAGAGTTGGAAATAGAATAATACTTCAGAGAGCAAGCAGGATTCATAAATTAATCTGTGGGAAAAATGACAGAAATAATTAACATCATTATGTTGAATCCATTGGGGTCTATGGGATTGCTGTTCTTTTTTGGAGTGATTATAGCATCTCTGAGGGGGTGGATTCCCCAGGATGTTCTGCCCGTGCAGTCCGCATTAATGTTAACTACCCTACTATTGGCGATATTAGCGGTGTTATTTGGAAAACCGATAAATATAAAAGATATAACATCAAATATATTCCTACATCCAATTACCGCATTGATTGGCGGTTTTCTCGTTGCGGGGGCGTTAGAGGCTGCGGGGGCGTTTAGGGCAGCAATTGACATACTAGAGAGAACTTCAAGAACTCCACTGGGACTTCCGGGAACCGTGGCAATTCTCGTTAATATGCCAACGATCTTTGCAATGCCGTGTGGTAGGATTCTTGCAGCGGCGTTAATTCCTGCGGCGATTCTCTTTGGTCATATCCTCGCTCAAAGGAGAAAATCGAGCATATTGGCGAGCGTTGTCGTTTTTGGATTCATCGTAAATGCCGCAGCATCCTGTGGTCCATCCCCTTTGGGGGGAATTGGAATGGTAGGTGAGGGAATGGCTGGAAGTCTAAAGATTCCGGGGATTGGTCTGGGGTCGTTTAGCAATGCTCAGTCGATAGCAATAATGCTGATTACTGGCGTTACGATGTTGTCGATATCATTTGTCTACAGGATTCTTCCAGATGAATCATTGGTTAAGGCAGAGGGGGAGGCAGAGGAAAAGGTAGAAAAGATGGAGAAGATACATATCTCAGCATATTTATCATTATTCGTATTCTTTATAACCATTGCGGCAGTCTTCATCTTGCAGCCACCTATTCCAATACAAACGATCTTGGTGATTTTGGTTATAGTCATAATGGTTATGGGGGATGTTACAATTCAGGATTTGATTGGTGGCGTTATATTGCATCCGATAATGGCAATGATATCTGGATTTATAATAGCGGGGGCATTATTAAGTATAGGAAGTTTCGATGTATTGATTAGTTTGCTCGAATTTCTCGCAGAGACACCTCTCGGATATGTGGGTGTTGCGGTTTTAATGGCAAATATTCCAACAATTCTGCCGATGCCATGTGGAAGGATAATTGGAATGGCGCTAATGCCGGGAATCTTCCTCTTGGGAATTACAATGGCAAATTCAGGTACATTTAGTCAGGAGGTAATTCCAATTTTATTGGTGAGTTTTATTATTAACGCCGCAGCATCTTGTGGACCATCTCCATTGGGAGGAATTGGTGGTATTGGAGAGGGAAACTTGGGGACCGAGATCGGTGTTAGTGGAAAGCCCCAACAAGTTGGAATAATGATCGGCACGGGTATAGCGGCATTGATAATAGGAGTATTGGGACCAATTTAGAATAAAGTATAAATTATAAATGAGGATAAGAATGGCATATAGTGTAAAATTATTTGCAACAGCAATCCTGGCTGGAATAATCTTGGGGATAATGGTTAATGTATCATTGGGATACAAATTTTATGACAGGGGAGGCATACTTGGTGGAATAATTGTTGGTCTGTTAATTGCAATATTATAAAAATGAATCAAGATAGACTCAAGGCAATTGGTTTGATGTTGGGTGCGGGCTTGATAATGGGAATAATGTTCAACATAGCCATGGTTGGAGATCCCTTCAATCTCGGAGGTATGTTGGGTGGTTTACTTACGGGATTGTTAATGTATATCCTATCATAAAAATGGAAAAGAAATTCAGACAGGTAAATGTGTTGACATTTGTTGGAATTACAGTAGTGATGGCAACCCTCGTAATAACGGCATTTCAATCTGGACATCCGTGGTCACTTACCTGCTATCAGTGTAGAGCATGCAATCTTAAATGTCCTCTTGGCTATGATGTCGCAAAATATGTTGCGGCGGCATACTCAAATAACCCAGATATCTATATGAGTGCCCAGAACTTGCAACTAAGATTAAAGACAGCATATGAGACCGACCCAAACATGATAGTTGAAATTGATGGAAATGAGATGACGGCAATGGAGGCACATAAAAAATATCCAGAGGACATGATGGTATATGTAAGGAAATTAAGGGTTAAAGATGCTGCAAGGTTTGACCCGTTAGAGGGAGCGTGTGAAACCACATGCCCTATAGGGTTACCAATAACAAGTATCATCCGGGACCTGAAGGAGGATGGTAAATTCGGATGAAAATGGATAGAGGGAATTTCGTGACATTCATCTTAATACTTGTAATCATGACCGCATTGGTACACTTGAATATGTCGAGTAGTGGATTAAACAGTATAAAGGGTAGACCAGCAGTTGCACCACCATTTGTGATTGGTGAGGATTACAATATATCTATAGATGAGAATGGCATTATCGTTTATCTATCAAGAGAGGTTGCAGATAGATACAACGGCATATATCTTGCAGTTTATGCTTACGACGAGGATGGAAAATATATAACAAAGTTAAAGCGCGTTGTTAATGGAAAAATCTTCATTTCAAATTCAGAGTCGGCAGATTTTGAGGTCACATTTGATGATAATCTCGTCAAGGATATAGAGACGCCAAGGAGTAAAGAGAAATTCTATAAAATTGTGGAGGATGCAATGGCAAACGATAGAAATTATGGTCTTGGTAGATGTCTATTGGGAAGACAATGCGAGAAAATTTGTCCCATGAGAGCAATAACCCTCATCAGAGATGATTCGATAGATGGTAGGGGTAGAATCATTCCAAGGATCAATTTGAGGAATGGTAAAATTTTTGGCGATAATCTGTGTATTGAGGATGGTTTATGTTCATCTGTATGCCCAACATCGTTGATACATTTGGCGAGGTAAATAAGATGGCAGTTCCAATAGAAAAGATAACGAGGTCGAAGAGAAACACCAGAATTGCGATATTCTTCACACTAACGCTAATCATAGGCTTCGGTATCTTGCTAATAGATTTAAATCAAACGAAATTCAGGGCAAATTGTGTAAGATGTTATTTTTGTGTTGAGAGATGTCCGGTTGGGGCGATCTCATTGGATGAACATGGCTATCCGGTGATAAATAAATCAAAGTGCCTTGCATTTGTTAGGGAGAGGAATGAATTTCAATGGGAGAGATGCGGTCTATGCCTGAGGGGCTGCCCGACAAGAATTATTGAAATATTGAATGATGAGAATGAAAGAAGATTCCACACAACGGAATAAGGTTAAGGGTGTCAAGAAATGGGAGATAAAGCCCACAAGAATTAGATTACTTAGTCAGATAGTATTCCTTACAATCTCGATATCTATGACCTTTCTGTTATTTAGCAGAGCGACCGCGATATGTTGGGCGGATCCATTCTGGCATCTTCAGGCATTTTTTGCTAATAGGGGCGATTTGAATACAAAATTGTTTATATTTGAGGGTTTATCGTCTGAAAGAATTGCAATTTTTTCTGTAGTATATCTTGGAATCTTTATAGTCTTGGCATTATTATTCGGTAGATTATTCTGCGGATGGATATGTCCATTTGGGACAATTCTACAATTTATAGAAGAAATATCACCAATAAGGAATAAACTACATTTCCCAGATGAATTAAAAGATCCGGATTTGAAGTATTTGGTGTTGCTTGGATTTTTAATATTGTCATTTATCTCATCCCAAGAGGCATTTTGTGAGTTTTGTCCGGCGGGTACAATATTCAAAGGCACCACGGGACACATATTGTATTTTTCAGTTACGGTATTTCTGATTGTTGTATTTTCAGTAGCAATCCATGGCAGAAAGGTATGGTGTTCCTATCTGTGTCCATTAGGTGCATTCTTTGGTTTATTCTCAAGAATTCATATATTTGGAATAAGGTCAACGGGGGAGTGCATTAAGTGTCTTACATGTAATAAGAATTGTCCGATGGATATTCTAATAGCGGAGAAATACATTCAAGAAGGAAAGCCGATAAGGGATGGAGATTGTATAAAATGCATGCGATGTATAGAATCATGCCCAAAAAAGATACTGAAATTTCCATGAAAAATAATACAGGATAAAAATGCTAAACCCAATGAGCATAACAACGGGAATTACAACGATACTTATACTAACACCATTAGCAATTTTAATATATATGCTCATTAGAAATCAGGGAGAGGCGATTCTCTGCATGGAGTGTCAACAATGCAGGGCGGTCTGTCCAGTTCTATCTGTTGATGGCTCTTACATTGGTCCAAAGGATATAATGGTCGCTGCGAAATCTGGAAAGTATGACGATGCATTAAGGAAGAAGATGGAGTTGTGTGCAGATTGCGCTACATGCATGGAAAGATGTCCGAGGAAATTGGAGGTAGGTGAAGCAAACCGAGAGATATTTGCGGAGGAGATAAAGAGTGTTTTAAGCAGGGATACGATTGATTATGCGAGGAGGATTCCAAACCCAAAGATGCAGAGAACCTATGAGGCAGTGATAAGGAGATTTGAGGGTAAGAAGATAAATATTCCGTGGGAGTGGATAAATAAGTCACACAGACTTAGAAATTTCTATAATGTGGTTGATGAAAGAAAAGTCAAGCCGAAGGTGACTGAGAGGGAATTCATCATCGAGGGGGGAAATGAATTAAAGCAAATAAAAGCCGAAATATTTGATGAGGAATTAAAGCCCGGACCATTGGATGAGTTATTTAAGGAGGAGGAAAAGAAACCGGTTGAATCAAAGACGATTAAGCCCGGAGAGATACTCGTCAATAATAAAATAAAGAAAAAAGAAAAATGAAGATAGAAATTCCCGATAGATTGATATTCTTTGAGGGTTGTACAACCTCGAGGATTTTGAAGGCGACGAGGGTTGCTACATATCTGATACTAGAAAAGGCCGTGGAGAAGGATATAATCCAAGAATATAGAACAATTCCAAATGAGAGGTGCTGTGGTTATCCATCAATGCAGATGGGGGATTTTGATACGCAGATGCAGAATCTGATGTTCAATATAAATCAGATGAATAGAATTGGAATAAAAGATGTTCTATTCACATGTGGAGCATGCACCATGGCCATGGGCGACCATCCAGAATTTAGAAAGAGGGGTTTTAGACCGATAAATATAATAGAGTTCATATATGCATTGGCAATAAATAATCAGTTAGAGAAGTTGATTGATAGAAAATTGCCATCAAATTTGAGAGTGACTGGACACTATTCATGCCATCTAAGAAGGCTTGCGGGTTTGAAGATGGACAAACTATACAAAGGAGTCATGGAGGTTCTTGGAGGGGAATATGTTGAGATGCCAAACGCCACTGCATGTTGTGGTGCCGGTTCAGAGGGAAATGTCGCATTAGAAATTGCAAAGAAAAAGATAAATTCGGCTGAGTCAGTTAATGCATTTATGTGTCCCTTATCATGTGCCGGTTGCGAGGCGATATTAAAGGTTACCGCAAAACAAATATCGGCAAAAACAAGATTCCCATCCATCTCAACCGTTGTAGCAAGTTGCTTTGATGATTTGGAGGAGAGAATTGTTGAATTGGCAAAGAAAAAGATAATAAGATAATTAAATATAAAATTAAGATAAAAACACGGATGATAATGAAGAGGAGATTGGAGAAGATCGCAAAAGGAGTGATCATCCTGATTGGGGTTATAACACTTATAGAGATCCAGAGATGGATTATTTCTATGAATTATGGGATTGCGCCATTCTTTAGAGATGCAGTAACAAGAGCGTCGGTTTCAATTATATGGGCATTCATCTTGGGACTTTTATTTGGTTTAATAACATGTCCAGTTTGTGGGGTTCCATTAGCTGCCTATGTGGTTACTGGTGAGGGTAATGTGAAGAATGCCGCACTCTCTTCAATATTATTCAATGGTGGCAGATTGGTAATATTCTCTTTATTTGGAATCATTGCGGTTATATTTAGCAAGATCATACCACCATGGGCATTATTTCTTGGTTATGGACTCTCCGGGTTTATAATGATTTTACTTAGTGCAGACCTGTTTGGGGTACTGAATATAAGAGAATACAGTACAAAGAAGGTTATGAATTTTATAAATAAGCACATATTTGAATTTAAAACAGATATGAATCATCCAGTTGAATATTTTGTATGGGGTTCTGTGATGGGCATCGCATGTAGTGCTGAATTAATTTGGGGTCTATTGGCTGTGTGGATAAATTCCATAACGGTTCAAGGATTCATTTATACATTTATGATGGTTGTTCTATTTGGTATTGGGGTTTTTATTCCGCCAACAATATTAGTTGCGTTTGCCGGCGGTTCTGTAGAATTGACATGTAAATATGCCGGTAGTAATATCAGAACATATGTTAGATATATTGGTTCAATATTTCTATTATATCTTGGAATCTCTTACATCTCTCTGGCACTTCATGGAGTAACAATATACCCATTCTTATCTAATCCCATCTAATTAATCCGAGATTCCTGAACTCTCTCACCATTTCTTTCAGTGTATTGAAGGCTTCTCTGAGAGCATCATGCATCGTCCTCAAATATCTATAACCCTCTCTGTTATTCTGTAAATTAAACTCCTTTCTCGCCTTCTGGATATCCAAGTCAATAGAATTAATGTGATTGTCAAATTCTCTCTTAAGTTCCATAAGTCTTGCCCTTTCTTCTCCATCCGCATTTAACTTAGAAATTCTCTTATCGATTTTATATGACAAATTTCTTGCCTTTTTTACAATATCCTCAAATCTTGAGACATATATCCGACCTCTGAGACTATTCTTATATCTCCTCAATTCAATCCATTTCTCTTTCAAATCCCTCGCCATAATCCTAATTTTATCTATAGATTTGGAGGAATCTATCTCATGTTTCTTGTTTTCAAAGAATTCGATGTATAAATTCAGATTTGATTCTATCTCATTCTCTTCCTCCCGAGTGAAGTAATTGCTTTCGGCAATTTTCGATTTCATATCTTCTATGTAATGGATTGCCTTATCTATCTGCTTCATCAGAAGATTTTTAACTGCGGGAGAGATTTCTTGATTCTGGGCAGCCACATTCACTGATATAAACACGATTATCAAAACAAGAGCATATATTTCCTCTTTTTCCATTTTGACCACTTAACATATTTGTTAATTTTAAATAAAAAAAACTAAAAAAACAAAAAAAATTAAAAATGGGGGATATCACTTCCCCCACCCAACTGCTAAATAACCACTTATTGGCAGGGTATAATCTAGCCCATCGCTGCCCCTGAACTGTACCTTGTTTATACCCCCAAGATTCAAGGTGGGTAGGGCAACATTTGACTTGATCGTCACCGTTGCTCCCGGCTCGATATAGACGGTCTGATACCATACTCCGTTAATGCCATATCTTATACCAACTGTCTCGTTCCCTGGGTTGTGGACTGTAAATTTAATCTCTGCCCTCTTTGTTTCATAACCAAAGTCACTTAAATCTGCCTGATACAAATTGAATGTCTTTGTGTCATTTCCAAGTAGACTGGAAATCCCCCTGTTGAAGCAGACTGCACTGTCCCAGTTGCTTATACACCCAAAGTATGCACTAGTTCCCTGCACCAAAAACCCCATCACAAAAATTCCTAATAACATACCCATCTTTTTCATTTTCATTTTACATCACCTCCTTTGGTGTCAACCTTGGTTGACCTACTATATGTTGAGGATGTGTATAATAAAAGCAAACTTTATTCTGGCAAAGAGAAAAAGGTTTATCCGACCTCCAAACACTTTATAAAACTTTATCAAAACCTCTGAAATTTTATCTTCACTTTTTTCCCTAAAAATTTAAAATTAAATTATGAGGAAAATTATCGTTATTTTTGTTATTGCGATGTTCATTCCCTTTATTGATACTTCAACTGCAGCCAGAGTTCATGGCGTAATTTATGAATGGTACACCCTTCAGCCATTGGAGAACGTGATTGTTTATGTGAATTCTACTCCCCCTCAGAGGATTGTTGCAAGCAGTGGCATCTATGAGTTCGAGTTGGACAGTGGAAGTTATCAAATTGTTGCGGAATACTATGAAAATAATAAACTTGTTTACAGATGTAATGAAAGCATAGTAATTGTATCGGATGGAAACTTTACACTGGATTTGATTATGGTTCCGAATATTGATTTAAATGAGAGTATTTTTGGTGATGGTGGTATAAACTTCGAAATTGATACGGGCTCTGTGAGGGAAAACACGAATTCGATCTTGATGATGATACTTCTCGTTTCTATCGCATCGCTTATCATTCTGATTCTGTTATGGAAGGGGAAAGAGAGAAGGGAAGAAACATCAGAACTTCCAGAAGACCTAAGAGAAATTGTTGAGATAATAAGAAGGGAGGGTGGAAGAACGACCCAATTGAAATTAAGAAAAAAATTAAATTATTCGGAAGCAAAAATTAGTCTCATGTTGGCAGACCTCGAAAATAGAGGGATAATAGAGAAATTTAAGAGAGGGAGAGGGAATATAATAATTCTAAAGCAATGACGTTTGGAACTTATCTTTGTTAGTTATCGTTGACGTCCCTTAGGAGGACTAATGGCACTTGGAGGTTCATTTGGTTAGTGTCACCGACGCTTTATGTGCGATTTCAACGAAATCGCACCTGAATTTGATATGGGACCGCGGAGATTTGAACTCCGGTCTCCGGCTCCCAAAGCCGGAAGGATGGGCCAAGCTACCCTACGGTCCCTTATAAATTAAATTTGGAATGTCAAGACTAAATATTCAAATCGTGCTTCTTTATCTTTACCCTCATCAAATCCTCTGCAACATACGATTCTGGGAATACCTCTCTTGCCTCCGCTTCAAGTTTTGTCGCATCGGGATAGCGTTGGCTTATATGTGTCAGATACAATTTTTTTACATTTGCCTTTTTTGCTATCTCTGCAGCTTCCCTCGCTGATGAGTGGTCGATTTTTCGTTCTGTGTTGAGGTCCTCAAATGATAATGTGGAATCGTGAATGAGAATGTCTGCATTCCTTGCAAATTCAACTATTCTCTCAGATGGTCTAGTATCCCCAGTATATACTACTTTTCTCCCTGGAATTGGATCGCTCAATACTTGATCCGGAGTAATTCTTCTCCCATTAAATTCTATCGTCTCACCCCTCTGAAGTTTCGAAAACAGCCTTCCCTCTGGAATCCCAAGTTCTATTGCCCTACTCCTTAGAAATTTCCTCTTTGGAGATTCTTCAAAGCAGTATGCCAAACTATTTTGCGTATGCTCGGTTTTAACGCATGTTATTTTATAGCGTTCATTCTTAAGGACCAAGCCCTCACTAACTTCATGGACATTAATCCTTAGTGAATCGAGAATGAATGTCCCCATTGAAAGCATATGTTCCATAGTCTCCTTCATTCCCTCTGGACCATAAATGTTCAATTCCCTTGTTCTTTCCAAGAAGTCCATGCTCTGAATCAGGCCACCCAAACCTAAAAAGTGATCCGCATGCAAATGCGTTATAAATATGTTGTCAATTCTCATAAAATTTATATCTGCAAATCTCATCTGTCTCTGAGTTCCCTCCCCACAGTCAAAGAGGAAGTATTCATTCATATATTCGATAAGTATTGCTGATAAGTTTCTTTCCTTCGTCGGTATGCTCCCAGCAGTTCCGAGAAAAATAATTTCCATCTTCAATTCAAAAATTGGAATAAATATTTTTAAGTTATTACTCAGGATATATAAAATATTGACATTTGAAATATGTTACAATTGAAATATGAATTCGAGGATAATTATCTGGGATGTGGATGGTGTATTAATAGATGTTAGTAATTCATATAGAAAAACGATAATTGAGACTGTGCAGTATTATTTCTCGAATCTTCTTGGAATTAATCTAAGGGAATATCTCATAACAATTAAGGATACTCAGAAATTTAAGAATGCCTCAGGATTTAATGACGATTTTGATTTGACATATTCAATAATCCTCTGCTATCTAACAAAACTTCTCGAAGGAGTTGACGGGAAAGCGCTTGACAGGAAAATATGTAAAAATTACGATCATGTCGCTCTAAATATTGACCAGATGCTCATAAGATTAAATTCTCTTGGAAGATTGATTTCTGGAAATGAATTGGAATTGGACATTGATGAAATAACCAGGGGAATAAGGGAGAACGGCGGCGGTATGGAAGGGGCTGAAAAAACCCTAAGAGATAAATTTGGCAATAATCTTGAAATTGCAAAGAAATTCTGGTTTCCAAGGCTGATAAAGAGGATATTTGAGGAAATTTATCTTGGCGGGGAATTATTTAGAGAAAAATACGACGAGGATGCGAGATTTATAAATAGTGATGGTCTCATAATGAATGAAAGGCCATTAGTGACACTGAGGACATTGTTGGAGATCAGAAGGAGATACTATTTCGGAATTGTCACTGGAAGGGAGAGATTCGAGACGGAATTTTCATTAAAAATGAGTGGAATTGATAGGATATTTGATAAAGAGACAATTATAACATCTACCGACATTAGAGAAAAGAAGCCAAGTGCTGAGCCGTTGCTTGAGTGTAGAAGGAGAATATGTAGGAAATACGGTCTTGGTAAAAGTTCCATAGTTATCTATGTTGGAGATTCGGTAGATGATTTGATCTCAGCAAAGAATGCAAATTTCTACTTTGCGGGTGTTGTGGGGGCGATATCAGACGATGAAGAGAGAAACAAATTGAGAGAGATTTTACATGATATGCACGCAGATATAATAGTTGATGACATTTTGGAGTTAAGCATCTATGTCTGAGAATCTGAGAACCTTATTTCTATAGCCTTGGAGTGAGCATCAAAGCCCTCCAAGTTTGCAATTCTCTCAACCGTTTTTTTAATTCTCTTTAATCCATCTCTTGTGATAAATTGAACATCGGAAAATTTCAGGAAGTCCATTACAGAGAGTGATGAAGAGAACCTCGCAGTTCCAGAAGTTGGGAGAACATGATTTGTTCCACTTGCATAGTCACCGGCCGGAACTGGCGAATAATTACCAAGAAATATCGAACCGGCATTTCTTATCTCTCTTAAGAGTTTTTTTGGATTCCTCGCCATTATTTCGAGATGTTCTGGAGCATACCTATTTACAAATTCTATACACTCTTCAATATCCTCCGCCAATATAATTGCAGAATTCTCAATGGATTTCATTATTGTTTCATAATTTCTCATCGATTTAATCTGTGCGTTAATTTCTCTTTTGGTTTCATCCACAATCTCTTGGGATGTTGTAACGAGAATCGCCTGAGCCTTAGAATCGTGTTCAAGTTGAGATAGCATGTCTGCAGCTATAAATCTTGGGTTTGCAGATTCATCGGCAATTATCAATATCTCAGATGGTCCGGCTGGCATATCGATATCAACAACTCCATAGACCATAATCTTTGCCGCAGTAACATAGATATTTCCAGGACCCACTATCTTATCTACCTTCTCTATCGTCTCTGTGCCATATGCAAGCGCGCCAATGCCATGAGCCCCCCCAACCCTGTAAATCTTATCAATTCCACATAAATCTGCGGCGACGAGAACGGATTCTGATATCTCTGGAGATGAGATCAATGATATCTCATCAACACCAGCAATTCTTGCAGGTATAGAATTCATCAGTACGGTTGATGGATAACCGCGAATTCCCTTTGGGGAATATACACCAATTCTCTCTATCGGCTTTCCCATCTTTCCCAATATCCCAATCTCTGTTTCGATCTCCCAACTCCTCTCTATCCTCTTGAATTGCTCTTTATGGAATCTCTCAATATTTCTCTTTGCATGCTTTAATGCATTCACATCGCTCTTATCTAACTTATCGTATGCATTCTCGATCTCCTCGTCCTTAACCCTTAAATTCTCACAATTCAGATCGAATTTATCAAATCTCTTAGTGTATTTGAATAACGCTTTATCACCCCTTCTCCTAACCTCGTTTAATATTCTCCATACATCTTCCCTGACCTTCTCTATAATTAAAAATTTCTTCTCAAGCAATCTATTCAGTCTATCCTTTTCTCTATAATCGATCACCATAATTTTCATTTTCTCACCAAATAAAGATATGGATTCGCAACACAAATATAAGTATAGATTATTGCTTGGAAGACTCTGGCAACTATAAAGAGAATTATGGCGGAAATTGATACCATGTCGCTTATATTCATCTCGGTCATTATAATCACAATAAACGATACACAAATTAATACTAAAAAGAATAGATTGACCTTTAATAAATCTCCCTTATATCTGAGACCGAGGCATATACTCTCTCTAATGCTTTGTATGGGACCCTTGTTTTCAATGACCGCAATTGGAATAACAAAGAACATAAGAATAACGAAGATGAGAATTCCGATCACTGCAATAAATCCGGGAATTATGAGGAGGTAGGGGTTATTTAGGATTATAGTGAGAAATATGAAGAGCGATAGAATTGCCATAATAATGAAGATAAACACAAAAGTGATAACTCCCATCACAAGCAATAGTCTCCATAACGAAATAGACTCCTTAAACGCCTTTATGAGTTCAATCTTCTTACCCATCTTATAATCTCTGAGTAGTGCCGGATACATTGCATACGAAACAATGTCGATAAAGTAGAGAATTATCACAGCCAATAACATGGCAGAAATTCTTGGCATGACGAATCCGAAAAAATTCTCATGGAGATTAAAATTTATAACATCGATAGTAAATCTTGCGATAAATAATGTGTAGAGGGAATAGAGAAATGTCGTAATTAACCTCGGAACAAATAATTTCGGTCTCTTCAACAATAAAACAACCGATTCCAAGAGAATTTTATATAGAGTCATCATGAGTGCATTGTTCGTTCATTCAGCAATTTCAATAGAATTGCCTTATGTGCATGTAATTTATTCTCCGCTTGTTCCCATACAATAGAATTTTCAGAATCTATTACATCATCTGTTATTTCTAAGCCGCGATGGGCGGGAAGGCAGTGCATTATCTTACAATCTGAATCTGCATTTTTCAAAAGCTCTCTATTTATCTGATACTCCTTGAATGCCTCCAATCTCTCTTTCTCCTCATCTTCATCACCCATCGAGACCCAGACATCGGTATAAATGAAGTTTGCTCCCTTGACAGCCTCTCTTGGATTTTCTAGAATTTCAACCAGGGAATTATTTTCTCTTGAGAATTTTATTGCTCTCACAATTATCTCCTTATCTGGTTCGTAGCCGGGGGGCGATGCGACCCTTATATTAACTCCCAGAATTGCACATCCCAGGAGGAGAGAATTGCAAACATTATTCCCATCTCCTATATATGCCAGATTTATTCCCTTGAATTTTCCCTCAATCTCGTAGATTGTGAATAAATCGGAAATTATTTGACAAGGATGCTCCATACTTGATAGGGCATTTATCACCGGAACTCTCGAATTCTCGGAAAATTCTAAGATCGTTTCATGTTCATTCACCCTCAAAGCAATACAGTCACCATATCTCGAGAGAATCCTCGCCGTATCCTCAATCGTTTCACCCCTTCCTAAGTGTGTGTCTCTCCTGTCTATATAAATTGAATTCCCACCCAATTGGAGCATCGCAGACTCCAAGGAAATTCTTGTGCGCAGGGACGGCTTCTCGAACAGCATAATAAGAATCCTCCCATCCAGGGAATTCCTATACCTTAATGGCTTTTCCTTTATCTCTTTCGTATTAAATATGATCGACTCTAATTCGTGCCTTTTTAAGTCTGCTATGGAGATTATATTCATTTTAATCTTGCATTATATTTGGAATATATTTTGACAATATATTTCTTTTAATTTAAAAATAGATAAATATGTCATTCGATGTTGATAAAACTGTGAAGGCAATAAAGGATATGAGGATAAGGGGTGCCTTGGATATTGCAATTGCATCCGCCGATACATTGTATGGTGTTGTAAACTCGGAAGCGAGGGATACCAATGAATTATTATCGATGCTTAGGGATGCCGGTGAAAAATTAAAATCGGCAAGACCTACTGCAATTTCATTACCGAATTCTGTTAATTATATCATATATGTCGCGGAGAGGAATAAGGACCTCGCCCTTGATGAATTTAGGGAAAAATTATCTGCTGAGATTAAGAATTTTATAAATGAACAGAAGAATGCGATCGATAAGATAGCGGAAATTGGTTCGAGGTTAGTTGATGATAATGACAGGATTCTAACCCACTGCCAGAGTGATACGGTCATAAATTTATTGAGGAGAGTGAACGAGGAGGGTAAGGAGATAGATGTAATATGCACTGAAACCAGACCGAGATATCAGGGTAGAATATCCGCGAGATTGCTTGCCAAGTATAAAATCCCCGTGACATTGATTGTAGATTCGGCAGCATTTCTTGCAATGAAGGAATTAAATGTTGATAAGGTAATTGTCGGTGCAGACACCATTTACGCGAATGGTGATTTGATAAATAAGATCGGGACATCACAGATAGCACTATTCGCGAAGGAATTGGACATTGATTTTATTGTCGCGTCAGAATCAATAAAATTCTCTCCAGAGTCTGTTATCGGCTCCAAGGTTGTGATAGAGGAAAGACCCGCAAGGGAGGTTATAAGAAGTCACATAGAGGGCGTTGAGGTCTTTAATCCGGCATTTGATATAACTCATGCGGAGTATATTGATATGATCATCACAGAGTTTGGTGTGATTCCGCCTCAAGCGGTCTACAGTATTGTAAGGGAGAAATTTGGCTGGAAGCTGAGATGAAGGCAATAATCTTGGCTGGAGGCAGAGGAAAGAGGCTCAGACCACTAACCGATAGAATAGCAAAACCCCTACTACCCTTAAATGGAAAACCGATTATAGAGAGAATAATAGATGATTTATCAACGGTCGGTATAGACGAATTTGAGATCGTTGTTGGCTACTTGGGAGAACAAATTATGTCATATCTGAGAGAGAAATTTCCCGATTTGGAGATTATGTATTCATTCCAGGAAAGGCAATTGGGAACTGCACATGCATTAAAAAATGCTAAATTGCCGACGAATGACTTTCTCGTGTCCGCATCGGATTGTATCTTTTCTGTAGAATATCTAAGGAAATTCCTCAAATTTCATTCTGATGGAGAAATTACACTGGCACTAAAGATTATGTCCGAGGAGGAGATCATGTCATCGAGCACTGTGGAGTTAATGGGAAATAGAATAATGAGAATAATTGAAAAACCAAGAAGGAACGAGATTCTCTCATTGATAGCATGTGCTCCACTCTATATATTCCCACCGGAAATAAGGGATTATCTCTCCGATATAAAGAAATCGAGGCGAGGAGAATACGAGATCGCCCAAGTAATCCAGGATATGATAGATAATGGCTTTATTGCCAAGGGTCTAATCACTGATGAATGGATGCACTTATCAACCATAGATGACTTCCTTGGGCTGAATTTTCCATATATGGGGGAATTACTCAAAAATAAATTCCCTCATATCTATTCCAACCGGGCATAGAGAGACGCATCTCCCACAACCAGTACACCCAAGCCTCCCATATCTATCCACAAAATATTTTAATTTATGATAGATTCTATTCCTAAGGCGTTCCCTTCTTTCCCTTCTCGGATTCTCACCACCGGCAAGTCTTGAGAAGTCCCTTGACATGCAAGAATCTTGGAATATGATCCTATGTCCGGAATTGCCAAATACACTTAATGTATCAAATACATTAAAGCAGTAGCATGTTGGACAGAGGAGGGTGCAGATATAACACTCAATACATCTCGTGGCTATAGAATCCCAATACTCCTCATCGATCTCTTCCAATTTTTCTGAAATCTCTTCATGCCCGATTATTTTTGTATCTATATTCTTTACCATTTTATCTCTAAGGATTTTATCCTTCTTATCCGCATTTTCAAATTCTGGAAAATTTAGGAATTTCTCTCCATTATCTGTCAATGCCTTTACAAGATAATAATCTCCTATGTCCGTGAATCTCAAATCTGCACCACTCTCTATGAATGGTCCAGTTCCAAGAGATGTGCAGAATGAGTTCTTACAGAGGGTATTGCACTCGAGTGAAAATAGAAGTGTTCTCTCCCTCCTCTTAAAATAACTTAAATCCTTGGGTTTTTCCTTCTTTACAATGTCTAAGAGTAGAATGGCATTTACATCGCAAGGTCTAATTCCAAATATAATTCTCTCCCTTTTATCAATATTTATTTCCTTTATTATCGCGTTTCCATCGATCTCCGAAAACTCAAACGCTATTTCACTCTCCGGAATAAGGAATTTTTTTGGTGGAATCTTGGAGTTTGAAAATTTTTCTATACCATCAGCAATTTCATTCTTATTTCTATTTATAACTCTAAACTCAAAACTATCATTAAATTCGGTCGGAATTATAACTTCATATTTCTCCGAGAGTCTTCTCAGGAATTTACCAATTTCTTCCTTCTTTATCTTCCTTTCCATTATAATTCCTCGTCCCTCTTTGGATCAAATGTTATTAATGGATTTTTATCCTCGATGCCAATTCCGGGTTTATATTCAAATAATTCCCACACCTCCTTTGAAATCTTTCTGAATAATTTTCCCAATTTTATGTTCATTGGACATGCACGCTCGCATTCTCCACACTCTATACATCTCCCCGCCAAGTGAATTGCCCTACTCAGATGGAAGAAAATCTTATCACTAAGATTCCTTTCTCTCAAATCTATCAAGTCTCTTCTATCCAGATAACACTCATTACAGTAGCAGAGCGGACATATATTTCTGCACGCATAACATAGTATGCAATTCTCAAATTCCCTAATCCAGAATCTGAATCTATCCTTAATTGGCATATCTTCTATCTCTTTTAAATCATCAAATGTCATGTCCTTCTCATCAACCAATTCTCCAATTATTATATCTGCTATTAATGGATTCCTTCTTGTGCAAGTCTTACAGACCGAATAAATTTTATTATCCTCAGAGTAAATTCCATTGCAGGGAATTCCTATTATGTATAAATTTTCCCTCGAAATCTGATTCTCCTTTATCAATTCAATAATTGCTCCCTCATCACAACCCTTCGCAACTATCCCAACCCTGCAATCAAATCTTAGAAGATAAAGTGCAAGATTATTCTTACAGAATTTATTCCATACCAATCTATCAACCTCATCCACAGATTTAATAAAACATGGCCTCACACCATTAAGAGAATCTTCAAATCCAATAAAGATGTCTATCCTCTTCTCTAAGAATAATCTCCTTACCACCCTTCTTAATTCATTCTCGATCTCAATTTCCTTCATATTTATCAAGATTTAATTTTCCCAATTTTTTTATTTCTGATGTCATTTCCTCTATTATTGACCTGAATCTTTCTCCCTCTGATGATGATATCCATTCGACACGAAGCCTTTCCTTCTCGATACCAACATACTCAAGAATTCTCTTAAGCATAGAGAATCTTCTCCTCGTGTAGAAGTTCCCTTCTATGTAATGACACTCACCCAAACGGCACCCGGCAACAAGAACGCCATCCGCTCCCTCCTTAAACGCCTTTAGGACAAATATTGGGTCAACCCTACTAGAGCACATAACTCTAATGATCCTCAGATTTGCCGGATACTCAAGTCTTGAAACCCCCGCCAAATCTGCACCCGCATATGAACACCAATTGCATAAAAATCCAACTATTCTTATATCCTCCCTCATCTTTCAACTATTGTGTTTATTTGAGATAGGATCTGCGAATCCAAAAAATGCCTTTGTTGAATTGCCCCGGAAGGGCATGCCACTACACATGCACCACATCCCTTGCATAGAATCTCAATTACCTCCGCCTTCTTATCCCTTTTATTTAGTTTAATTGCATCATAGGGACAAACCTCAACACAGAAGCCACAGCCACTACACCTTTCCCTATCTACAAATGATGTGATCTCCTCCATCCATATCTCCCCCTGGGTTAAGAGATTAATTGTAGCTACTGCTGCATTTCCTGCTTGAGATACCGTTTCTGAAATGCTCTTTGGAAATTGAGCGCATCCCGCTACGAAAATCCCGGCAATATTTGTCTCTACAGGTCTCAATTTTGGGTGTGCCTCCATGATAAAGCCATCTGAACCATAACTCAAATGAAGTTGATTCGCTATCAGATCAATATTATTTGGCTCCATGGCAGATGCAAGAACAACCATCTCAACCTCATTCTCTATTATTTCTCCAGAATTCATATCCTCAGATATTATCCTCAGATTTTCATTCTCATCCCTCGAGAGTTCTGATGGTAGTCCTCGAAGGAATATAATCCCCTTCTCCCTTGCTCTTAGATAGAATTCCTCATATTCCCTGCCCGATGCCCTTATGTCATTATAGTAGATATATATGTCAATCTCTGGATACTTTTCCTTTATCATTAAAGCCTGTTTTATTGAAATCATACAACATATGGAGGAGCAATATCTATTGAATCTGTTATCCCTCGAGCCAACACATTGAATAAATGCCAAGCTCCTTGGAATTTTTCCATCAGAGATTCTCTTTAATTCCCCATTTGTTGGACCATCTGAGTTTAGAATCCTCTCTAAGTCGAGATTTGTTATAACATTCCTGTATCTCTTATATCCGTATTCCTTCTTTTTCTCTGCATCAAAGATCCTAAATCCGGTTGCGAGGATTATTGCACCGACCTCAATCTCAATAATTTTTTCTCTTTGATTGAAATTTATTGCATTATTTTCGCAACCCTTCTCACACAGCCCACATGCTCCAGTCTTGAAATAGAGGCAGTTATCTCTATCAATTATATATGAATTTGGAACTGCCTGGGGGAAGGGAATATAGATAGCCTTTCTAAAACTAAGATTCTGATTGAACTCATCTGGAACCCTCACTGGGCATATATTGGAACAGTTTCCACAGGAGACACATTTATCCTCATCAATGTATCGTGGCTTTCTTCTAATTCTTACAATGAAATTTCCAACATGACCATCGATCTCTATAACCTCAGAATTTGTTAGTAATTCTATATTCTCATTGTTCTTCAATTCAACCATCTTTGGAGAAAGAACGCACATGGCGCAATCTAATGTTGGAAATGTCTTGTCCAATTTTGCCATATTTCCTCCTATGCTCGGTTCCTTTTCAACGAGGTATGTCTTTATTCCAGACATTGCCAAGTATAGAGATGAGAAGATCCCCGCTATCCCACCACCAATCACCAAAACGGATTTCTTTATACCCCTTTTCTGTCTTTCCA
>QMZM01000005.1 GCA_003663175.1 Candidatus Altarchaeales archaeon
GAATTATTAATAGATATATATGGGCCCGTGGGGTAGTCTGGATATCCTAGGGGACTTCGGATCCCCGGACCCGGGTTCGAATCCCGGCGGGCTCGTTAATCACGAAAGATGTTATTACGACAGGTTAGATTTCAATCACATCTCCAACCTCGGGAACATAGACCTTCTCGCATATTGTTGTGAGAAATTTTCCAAGTTCTGTTGCAGGTTCTTGGTCGCCATGCACAACAAATGCAATCTCTGGATTTACATCCCTTGCAATTCTCTCCAATGAATTCCTCCCCGCATGCGCAGAAAAATCAAACTGATGTTTTTCCATCTTAACAGAAATTTTTTTATTGTTGGATTCATCCACAATGTAGCCATTCTCCATAAGCAATCTACCATTCGTTCCCTCAACTTGATAACCAGTAAGGATGACACTGCTCTTCTTATCATTCTTTAATTTTTGGATATATCTAAGGATTGGTCCGCCATTAAGCATTCCGGCCGTCGTTACAATTATGGATGGCTTAAGGATAGCCTTCCTCCTCTCCTCATTATTAGTTATCCACCTTGCTGTGCGTGCAGACTCCTTAAGCAGTTCGGGATTCCTGAGATATTTGGGGTACTGCATAAATATCCTCGTTATGTCCTGACCCATACCATCGAGGTAGATCGGATAACTCAGATTTCTTAACATCATTAGCACCTCCTGTGTTCTTCCAACCGCAAATGCTGCAATTACCGCAATGCCCTTCCTTCTTAGAGTTTCATCCACAACATCAATAAATTCCCTCTCCAATTCCTTCCTATTTGGATGTATTTTGTTTCCATAAGTGGATTCAATTATAAGGATATCTGCTCTCGGCACCCTTGCTCCCCGCTGTAGGTATGTATCGACCGTCTTTATGTCTCCAGTATAAAGGATTTTCAAATCATCCATCTCTATCAATATGGATGCACTGCCAGGTATATGACCCGCATCGATCATCTCAAATGAGATATTTTTCCTTAATTTTACTTTTTCTCCATAATTAACACAAATTTCAGATTTCCGCATTTCATTTATGTCATTATTTGTATAGATTTCCTTCTCCCGCCTCAATTTATTTATCTTAACCGAATCTCTTTGAAGCATATGAGATATCTCAAATGTTATATCTGTCGAGTAAATTGGCAGTCTATTTTTTCTATACAATGCTGGGACCATGCCCGAGTGATCAAGATGTGCATGGGACAATATTAATGCGTCAGTATGTTCTGGAAGCACCGGACATCCATCATCCTGCCTTAACTTTACACCGCAATCCAACATAAGAGAAAAATTCTCAAATTCAATCTGAATGCATGACCTTCCGACCTCTCTTGCCCCACCATGGAAACTGAATTTAATTTTTATCACCCACCATTTACAGAATTTCTACTTATGATACCAACCAACACGGGTGGTCGCACACCTCCCACAATAATAAAGTATAATACTTAGTAATTAATAAATCAACGGATTTAATATAATAATATAAATCGATTGCGTGTAATAATGTAAATTTCAAAAGGAAAATGAAATATACGGAGATAATTGAACTTAAGGGGCATATTATCGATTCTTTGATTCTTCCCAGGGTTCTAGATACCATAATGGATATGAATGGCGATTTTGAGATACTGCAGTTGGATGTAGGGAAAACAAAAACGGATGAAAGTTATTGCAAAATAAAGGTAGAAGGCACAAAGGAGTTGTTTGATGAATTGGAGATTTTGGGGGCGTTATTGCCAAGAAAGGAGGTAAAAACAAAACCAGCCCCCGCAGATAATGTCCTACCAGATGATTTCTATGGAACGACCAATCATCCGACTTATGTTTATCTTAATGGAAAATGGATACCTGTAAGGAATTTGGAGATGGATTGTGTTATTGTTATAGATGATAATAATAACCCAATATGTAAAAGACAAGGTCTTGTTAAGAAGGGTGATAGGGTTGTCGTTGGTTCAGACGGAATAAGGGTAGAGGCACCAGAGAGACCGAGAGAACCGGAGGATATATTTGGATTTATGTTTTCGGATATATCCGCAGAAAAACCCGTTAATTCATATATAAGGGATTTGGCATTAGAGATGAAAAAAATGAGGGATGATAAAAAGGCAATAGCACATGTTGTTGGTACCGCAATAGCACATACCGGAGCAGATGAGGCTTTTGCAGAACTGATAAGGATGGGTTATGTCCAGGTTGTGTTCACCGGTAATGGTTTTGCAACAATGGATATCGAAAAACAACTCTATGGAACAACCCTGGGGATGGATAAGAAAACGGGCAGGGTTTTAAAGAGGGGATATAAGAATCACCTTGTGGCAATCAATGAGATATGGAAGGCTGGCAGTATAAAGAATGCTGTAGAGAAGGGCATAATCAAGGGTGGTGTGATGTACGAATGTGTAAAGAATAATGTTCCTTATGTGATTGCTGGTTCTATTAGGGATGATGGTCCATTACCAGATACTATCACCGATGTAATGGTGGCTCAGGATGAAATGAGAAAGTATATACAAAATATAGATATGTGCATTATATATGCATCAATGCTACATGGAATTGCGGTAGGGAATATGCTCCCATCAAGGGTTAAAACAGTTGCGATAGATATCAATCCATATGTGGTAACAAGACTTCAGGATAGAGGAACCACGCAGGCTCTCGGTCTGGTTACAGACCCGGGGGTTTTGTTACCATTATTGGTTCAAGAAATCAAGAAAATTGAATCTGACATGGGGGAACAAACTGGAGAGAGTTAAAGAAGACCACCTCGTTAATCGAAAGATAAATAGAGATGTTCAATATCGTTCTCTAGTATCTCGCGGGCATCTGACACCATCTCTCTGATTACATCTTCATCCACTAAGCCCTCGTCAACATATTTCCTATCGAATGCCAGAGATATGTGGAATGCATGAACATCTGTTCCATGACCCTCCTCCACGATTCTCTGCAGATTTTCTACCCTCTCCAGAATAATGTCTGGAATCTTGCTTATAATAAATGGACTGTTCAATACAGTATTTATATTATTTAATTCGCTGTGAATATCGATTGACTGAATAATGATATGGGCACCATAGTCCTCGCCAATCCTCTTTAAATTCCTAATCAACTCCTCTCTATTGCCTATATGGGTTATTATATATGCGCCAAACACAATTTCTTTATCATGAATTAGATATGAAATCTCCCTTATAATCTTTTTCAAATAGTCTAATAATGTCATTTTAATTTTTAATCATACCTTTTTAGAGATAATGAGTAGGGACAGATGATGAGTATTTCCACTTATACAAATTCAAGCCACTCCCTATATCTCGAGTCCTTCCCCTGAACTATATCAAAGAATTTCTTCTGTATCTTCTTAGTTATGGGACCTGGATCTCCAATCTCTATGCCATCTATCTGCCTTATTGGTGTTATCTCCGCCGCGGTCCCGGTAAAGAAACATTCATCTGCATTATATAGCATACCCCTTACTATGTCCGTCTCCACAACCTCAATCCCAAAATCACTTGCAATTCTTATCACGGAATTCCTCGTTATCCCCGGCAAAATGCTTGCATATTCTGGTGGTGTGAAGAGTGTCGAATTCTTTACTATGAACAGATTCTCTCCCGGACCCTCGGAGACAAATCCCCTAAAGTCCAGCATGATCGCTTCATCATAACCAGAATCCAATGCTTCTAATTTTGCCAATATTGAATTTATATACTGCCCAGTTGCCTTTGCACAGGATGGCAATACATTTGGGGATATTCTTTGGAATGATGAAATCTTTGCCTTTATCCCCTTTTTTAGACCCTCCTCTCCAAGATATGTTCCCCATGGCCATACCGCAATTCCAACATCAATTGGGGCATTTAATGGATTTAGACCCATCTCACCATAGCCCCTGAACACTATGGGTCTTATATAACATTCATTTAATCCATTTTCCTTTATGAGAGTTTTTATTGCATCACATAATTCATTCCTCGAATATGGGATTTCCATCCTATAAAGCCTTGCAGAATCGAATAGTCTGTCTATATGTTCCCTCAATCTAAATATTGCCGGTCCTTGCTTTGTATTATAGCATCTTATACCCTCAAACACACCGGAACCATAGTGGAGTGCATGGGTCAGTAAATGAATCTTTGCATCATCCCAGTCGATGATTTTGCCATTCAACCATATCTTCTTTACCCTCGGAATTGGCATTTCGATCAAACCTCATAAATCTGAAAAATCTGTAAATCTTTATTTTATTTAAAATTTTTATTAAAAAAGGTTTATAAAGTTATTTCACTTCCATTCCTCACTATTCTGATTGAATGTTCCTCAACAATATGACCGATCTTCATTATTTCAAATCTCCTGGCATATCTCTTTAGAATCTCTTCTGCATCATTCTCTTTAACGACCATGCATAGTCCGATTCCCATATTGAATGTCCTATACATCTCTTTATCTGAAATTTTACCTTCCTCCTGAATCCTTCGGAATATTGGTTGTGGAGGTGGTAGATTGTCAAGATAAAAACCAAATTTTGTTATCCTTAATAAATTTCTCAGCCCCCCGCCGGTTATATGTGCAATGCCAAGAATATCGAACCCCTTGGATAACTCGAGGAATTCCGGTACATAAATTCTCGTTGGAACTAAGAGGTCAACCCATGCGTTCTTTGGCAATACCCTTCTTGCAAGCGTCAATCCATTTGAGTGTATTCCCGAGCTTCTAAAGCCCAATACCGCATCTCCCGGAGAGATTCTATCTCCGGTTATTATCTTATTTATACTTAATATTCCGATTGCAGTTCCAACCAAATCAAATCCAAATTTATCAATTCCCTTTATGATCTCCGGGAGTGTTGCTATCTCACCACCAACGATCGCGATTCCTGCCCTTTTTGCCCCCTCATACATTCCGATTGAAATCTCTCTCATGATCTTCGGATCAATATAGGTTGCTCCAATATAATCGACCATCGCTATCGGCTCTGCACCAACACAAATTAAATCATTCACATTCATTGCAACGAGGTCTATTCCAACGGTATCATATCTATTTAATTCCCGAGCGACCAATACCTTTGAGCCGACGCCATCCATTGATATTGCAAGTGCGTTTCCATTTCCGATATCGATCAAATTGGCAAATTTTCCGATATCTTCTATAACATTGCCGATCCTTTTTCTGCGAAATTTAAATGTCCTCTCAACTATACTCTTTATCTTCTTTATTGCTAGTTCTTCTCTCTCAATACTAACGCCGGATTTTGTATATGTCATTCCCTCGGTCATTTTAATCCCTAATATGTCGCTCAATAATGTTTCTCATGGGAATCCTCTTAAATCTACCAATCGCACTTACCAATGTCTCTTGGAAGAGATACGCCATTGTCTCAAATTCACCACCACCATAGAAGAATTTCTCCCTTTCCGATTCAGATGTTAATTGTGCCTCAAGATAGTCCCAACCCCTCCTCTTCTCTAAGCCCCCGGGGAGAATGAAAATTATGTCCGAATTCTTAGCCAATGTGCTATTTCTGTAGGATGTTATCGAGATCACTGAGGCATTATCTCTCTTTGCTCTTTTTGCAACCTCCACAACCTCAGATGTTTCTCCAGAGCCAGAGAACAATATCACAACATCATTGGGTCTTATCCTTTCCTTAACAACATCACCAATAAACCAGACATTATAGTCAAAGTGCTTCAATCTCAATGCGAGGCTAATGGCGGCATTTGCAGACCTTCCCTTTCCATAGAGATGAATCGCCCTGCTCCCCTCAATTAAATCAAAAATATCATCCAATTCTTTCCTCTGAGTTTCGAATATCCTTGGATAATTCTTCATATATTCTGGAATAAATTTTGCCCATTCAATTGCAAAATCTGAGAATTTTTTATTACCCATTTTATGGTGATAGAATTTCAGAATTGGAGATTAAAAAATGACATTGCATTCTTTGTCGTTACTTCCGCAATTTCTTCAATGTCAATATTCTTTATCTCTGAAATCTTCTTAAGACTCATTTTTATGTTTATTGGCTCATTCCTCGTCCTCGGCACCGGGGAGAGATAGGGGGCATCACTCTCTAAGACGATATTCTCTAATGGAATCTCCCTTACAAGTTTTTGTTTTTGTTTTGAATATACGACTGATGTTGGAATTGAAATCAAACATCCAATGGAAATTGCCTTCTCCGCTTGTCTTAGATTTCCGGAGAAGCAGTGTAATAACGCCCCCATATCATACTCGATTAATTTTTCAATAACATCGTTCTCGGCATCCCTCGAATGAATTACCAATGGAAGATTTAATTCTATTGATAAATCCATAAATTTCTCGAAGTTCTCCATCTCTAATTTTCTCTTTTCCCCGTCTCTTACCCAATAATAATCCAGACCAACCTCCCCAATACCAACTATTTCATCTCTATATCTTCTAATTAAATTTATTACTTCACAAATGACATTCCCGTCAAATTCCTGTGGACTTAGACCGAGGGTTGCAAGGACATTTTCATACCTCTCAGACAATGATAGCGTTCTCTCAATTCCCTCTGGACCTAAACCAGAATTTATTATTATGATATCCTCCTTAGATGCCCTCTCAATCACATATTCTCTGTCATTATCAAACTGGGGAAAATCGAGATGAGAATGCACATCGATTAGCATTTTATTGGGTCCGAGTTATTCCGGATCGGGTGGATGTTGTTTGCAGGGTTGAGAGATACCTTATTCTATTGAGCATATTTGGATGCGTACTCAGCAACTCCATTATCTTATCCGCAGTACTTAATTTTATCTTTCTCCTCCTTAACTGTGCCAATTCCCTCTCGTCAATTGTTCCACTCATATCAATATCCAACTCGCCGATCTCTTGAATCTCTTTGTATGCTTTCGATGGGTCATTCAGAAAGAACGCCTTAAAGCCTTCAACCTGTCTTACAAGACTCCTTGGCGTCTTGGCACTTCCGTATACGATCTTATACAGGGCAGATGCAAGATAATGAGGTGGATTTCCTAAAGCAACACTTCCCTTGTCTGCATAATATTCCCTTATTCTTGAACCGTACAAAACGAGCATATTTGTCAGAAAGTATAATAAAAATGCAAACAGTCCAATGATGGCTGTATTTCCCCTTCTATTATCGCCAAAGAATAAGAAATTCCATGCTAAATACCAGCATATCATCGGTATTACAGAAAGCATTGTCATTACCATCACATCCCTGTTCTTTATATGTGAAATTTCATGTCCCAAAACCGCTTTTAATTCCTCCCTGCTTAATATCTCTCTAATCCCCTCAGTAATGCAAATTCTTCCATCAGAAATTGACCTACCAAATGCAAATGCGTTTGGAATCCCCAATCTCGAGATTCCAATCCTCGGCTTCTTTATTCCCGCGTTCCTCGCGAGTTCAGAAACCATTTGATGCAATTCGGGTTCTTCCTCCTCGGAAACATATCTTATACCCATTGCAAATTCAATCATGTATGGGCTAGCTATGTATTGAATAAAGAGCATAATAAAGGCAAGAATTCCGTAAGCAATAAAACTACCCACGCCAAGATACTGCCCAACTATAACAAATAATGCATATAAAATTGCAAATAACAATCCGATAAGTAGATACATGCGCATCTGTAGATACATTTTTTACCAATGGTTTATTAAATTTATTTATAGAATTTGTAAATAAAAATCTGTAGATAAAAATCACTTGTCTTTTGTGTCCTCTTCATCTCCCTTTTCCTCGTCAACCCTTACATATCTCTCAATAAATTCATCCATGTCCTTAATCTGGAAATATTCACGAAATTTTGGCGTCACGGTTAAAATTCTTGTTCTTCCACACCTTTTTCTCTCGACGAGTCCCATCTTCACGAGGAATCTCACATATTCGTATATCCTGTTCCCCCTCTCCCTCGCGAGATCAGACTGTTTTATTGGTTGTTCATATGCTATTAGAGCCAATGTCTTTAGAATTGGAGCGGGAATCTCGGTCTCTGGAATCAGATGGATGACACACCCCTCTAAGTCGTTCCTAACCTTCATTATATATGAACTTCCATCTTTCTGAATCTCGATCCCAGATTTCCTCTCTCTGTATTCATTCACGAGTTCGTCTGCGCATCTCCTCACAACCCCCAAATTTCCAGAACCACAGATCTTTGCCAACTCCTCAATACTCATGCTCCTACCGGATGCGAACAAAGCCGCCTCAATCAACTCCTTGATCTCTGTACTCAATTTCATCTCCCTCAATTCTTAATTATATTTTTATTCAAAATGTGCATATTATATTTATAGAAAATTAAAAAAATGAAACACACTGTAGCGCTGAGTTGCTCATATCATGGAAAGAATGTCGAGAATTTGTTTAGAAATCTTCCTCAGAGGGGAATTCTTCAAATTGCATTTGTTGGCAGAGAGATCACAATGCAGGTAAGGAGTGAAAACTTAGATGAAATTAAGAGTTCATTGAAGAGATTGGGGGTTAGCAATATCTCAATAATGGAATGGAAAAAAATTGGCACAACACTTTCAAACTCTGGGAAAGGAACCGACAACAATAACATTGTCAAGATTTCTTTGATTCCATCACACTCCGGAGATGGCTTAGTTCAGTTGGCATTTCTATCAGAGTCAGATGTTGATGATAACATAATATTCAGAATAAAATCCGTAATTGAAGACATTCTACAGAATGCCGGCATAACAGATGTTCTCTACACAATACATATAATGAAGACTGCCGAGGAAGAGGAATTGATAAGGGCGGTATCCCTTGCAACGATAAAGGCAATATTTGATTCTGGTGGAGTCGTTAATATTGACTGATTCTTAATTTTTATAATCAATTGCATTACTCCACATGCACTCTTTTCAGGTCGATATCTCCTCCCAATAGATTTATAAACAGCCTCGTTGATCTCTCTATGTCCTTTGATTGAGTTATGAATCTTCCAACGATAATTATATCTGCTCCCTGCTTAAGAGCAACTGGGACCGTATCTGGTTCTATGCCGCCAGCAACAGCAACCATTATCTTATCCCCAAATTCCTTCCTTATTTCCTTTATCGCTTGCCACCTAATCTCTTGGGTCTTTTCTGAGTCAATTGCCCTGTGGATTATAACGATATCCGGCAATTCCTTCAATGATTTTAATTTCTTTACCGGATCTTCGACATTCATCATATCAACAATTGCATAAATTCCCAACCTCTTTGCTTCATATATAAATTTATCAATTACCTCCGGTGTTGCCAAGCCAGAAGCAACGACACCATCGGCACCCTCATCAAATGCAACATCGACCTCCACTTGACCAACATCTAATGTCTTTAGGTCGGCAATCATAAATTCACTCTTTGCCACCTCTCTCAATTCATTTATCACCTTTGTTCCATATTTTTTAATTAGAGGTGTTCCAGCCTCGAGAATAATCTTATCAGATTTTGGGATTTCCCTAAGAATCTGTTTGGTTCTTTCCAAATCTGGGATATCTAATGCTATCTGCAAGTAAGGCCTATTCCATCTTGGTAATCTCGGGACGCGAAAGCCCATTATTGGATGCACCGCCCTGTCCTTATCATACATTATTTTTTCAAGTGATGGGTAATCCTGTAATGCCCTTTTTAATGCTAATTTTGTCGCACCATAATTATATTGATAGATCTTCCTAAAATCCTTTGCGTCCGGATGGATAAAAACGGAAGCGATTATCACCCAATCCTCGATCTTTTCTTTTGGAATTATTCCCTCTTCGACAGCATCGGCAACTGCCTTTGCAACTGCAGCCTGTGCCGGTCCAAAGATTTTTACCGCATCATCCATGTCCTCAACCGTTACCTTTGGTATCACTAATGTATAGGGCTTTGCTGGGAGATTTGGTCTTATTACAGATAAGAGTGGGGTATGTCCGGCAGACAAATGCGAAAGAGAATTCGCAAATGCCTGACCCACATAACCCTCCTTATCGCCTATAATGAGATCAACATGCGCAACTTCATTTCCCTTTCCAACTAATGCCTCTCCTATCTTGAACATTTTCAATCAATTTTATGAATTTATGAATTACAATAATAAAAATCTTCCAAAATCTCTCTTATCCTTGCCTCAGAACCTCGACCGCCGGTAACTTATAACCGGCAAGTAAACTTATAAATGCCCCTCCACCAGAACTTATGTGATTTATCTTATTCTCAATATTCAACTTCCTTGCAGATGCAACTAAATGTCCACCACCTATAATAGAGAATGCATCCGAATCTGCAATAGCCTTTATTATCTCCACTGTACCTTTAGCAAAGTCATCAATTTCAAATATCCCCAATGCTCCCTTTGCAAATACAGTCTTGCATTTATTAATTATCCTCTTATAATTTTTAATTGTCTTTTCACCTATATCGGAGATTCTGAAATTCGTTGGTAATTCCGAGACTGGAATCTCCATTCTCTCTCCATGCTTATCCAGTGCCACATCCACTGGTAGGAGGATTCTATCTTCATAATCATTCAATAGCGATTTTGCGACATCTATCTGATCAACCATTTTCTTTCCACGAATAAATTCTATACTTGGTTCACCAATTCTATAGCCCCTTGCAGCAAGGAATATATTTGCAACAACACCCCCCGTCAAAATGTATTCTGTGCCATTCTCGAGGGCAAGTTTTGCTGCCCTTATTGAATCATCCGCCTTGGTCCCTCCAAGTATAAATGCTACCGGCTTTTTCGGGTGTCGCATTATGTTCCATATCGCATTTAGTTCCTTTTCCATTAACCTACCAGCAACACTCTTAAGCACAAGGGGAAAACCAACCATACTTGGCTGAGAGCGATGAGCGGTTGCAAATGCATCATTCACATAGACATCCGCTATCTTACTCAATCTTCTAACAAGATATGTCTTTGCCTGAGCATCTGGAGGTCTGTTCAACACTTCTTCAGAATAAAATCTAACATTCTCTAAGAGTATTATATCTTTTTCTTTCATATTCCTTATCTCATTAATTGCATAGGAACTGAATATGGAATCTACATACCTTACTCTATGCTCTAAAATCTCTTCAAGGAATCTTGCATGCTTTTCAAGTGTTGTGAAGTCTGCATCTCCCGGTCTTCCCTGATGTGCTAATAAGACGATCTTTGCGTTCTTCTCGATCAATTCCCTTATCGTTTCTCTGTGAGATAAAAACCTCCTATCATCAAGAATTTCTCCATTCTTCGGGTCTATCGGTGAATTTATATCTATTCTAACAATTGCGGTCTTTCCGTTAAAGTCGAAATCATCCATTGTTGGAATATCCTTGAACATCTCTATCACCCTTAATAATAAAAATTAAAATAAAAATTAATTCAATAAAAATTATAAATGTAATAAAAGAAAAGATGCTAGATATAGATAAAATCCTGTCAAGAAAGAGAGGGCAGAAGGACGTTGCAGAATTTTTATTGAGGAACGGAATAAGAATCTCTGAGGATGGGAAATTGTATTTGAAGGATATTGAAATTCCATATACATCAATTTCAAGGGTATTAAAGATCGATAGAAGGGTTGTTAAGGCAACGGTAAATTCAATACTGAGAAATTCTGAACTGAAGAGAATATTCACGAAATTGGACTCCACCCCTCTGCTGAGAGATGTTGCTCCAGAACTTGGTTTTGGCGCTATAGAGATTATTCCAACCAATGCATCGGAAAAGGGAATAATTGCTGGAGTGACAAAGATAATTTCAGATGCCGGGATTTCTGTAAGACAGATAATTGCTGAGGACCCGATGTTTGAGAATGCGGAAACAACAATAATAACAGAAAGACCGATTCCAAGGAAATTAATTAATAAGATGCTGAATGTGAAGGGTGTGAAGAAGGTAATTGTTCTGAGTTAAACGAGAGTTGGAAAAGTGAGGTCAAGATTATTGGGCTAAATTATTAGGCTAAGTAGATAATCAATTAGTTTATTTATCTCCTCAATTATCCTCTCGAGAATTCCAATCTCTCTAAACCCTATCTCATACTCCTTGGAATATTGATTATTTGCAATGTCTTTGTATTTGATAATAAATTTATTTTTTTGAATTTCCTTTTTTATATTTATTCTCTTCTTACCAAAAAGTTCGGGAATCTTCAATGTTTTATTATCGAGTATTATTTCTATATCTCTGGCAATGTCTCTATTCACATTCAAGTCTATGTTCAATTCCCTTCTATATGGATTATAAACCGCCTCCACATTCAATTCTGGTGCGTCGTAAACTCTCGTCTCAATGATCCTACTTAAATCGAGATCGATTCCACTTACATAGATTCTAATCTTTGTAAGTCCAGTCTCATTTAGGATTAACGGTATAGAAATAATTGAAATATTATCATTATCTACAATTACATTCTTCACAACTCTATACCCCTTAGATTCAAGATAAATCCTTAGGTTCTGAGGAGTTGTCCTATTATTCCTTATCTTCAGAATTCCGTATTCCTTTTTATTTCTCCTTATAATTCTTGGAAATTCCATATCTTCCATGTATAGGTCTCCCTTTTCTTTAACATAATATTCTAAACTAAGAACATCGCCAGTCGATGTGTAAATAAGTAGGTTGTGCCTACCGACCTCCCTGGGAGTAAAAGAAATTCTTAGGTGTTTTTTCTTCGCCTTGCTCAAATCTATTGAAAATTCGTTGAAATAGTTCCCATCTATAATTCCCAATCTTATTATCCCCTCCCCGTTCTTATTCTTTTTACTCCTATCTTTACCACTCTCTATATCAATGAATACCGTGATATTTGAATTTATATCAATGACGGAACTCGAGAGTTCTGCATTAATATCGATATCATCCAATGATTTTGTATTTACAATCAGATTAATTTCTTTCAATTCAAGGAATCTCGAACTGAGTAATAATGGGCAATAATAAAACATATTTTTCTCCAAATCCTTGGATATGTTTATAATCCAATATTCAATCCTTTCCTCTCCTGCCTTTAGTATTATGTACCTCTCTGGTTCGTCTATGGTGATGAATTTAAAGTCACTCTTGCAGTCATTCAATATGACCTTTAAAACTCCATACTCCTTTGGCATTAACCTTAGGACAACAACCGCCGTGTCTCCCCGCCCAAATTCTTCTGAACTTATAAACAATTCGTAATCAATTGGCTTACCGAGAGTGTAATTTATGATTTTTATCTCAATGTTATCATTCCAGGAGGTATCTCCATGATCGGAGCCATAGACCATGAGACTATTTGACATAGAATTGTCATTACTAATGCCAAATTTTATATGCGTTGCTTCTAAATTTCCAACCCTAAGACCCGTTGGATCAACTGGAATCCATTTACCCAAGTAAACTTCCGCATAGGCATGTCTCTCCCATTTTCCATTGCCGTACGCATAGTCAGATACAAATCTCGCTGGGATTCCAATGGCCCTAGAAAGTGCAATAAATAGTGTTGTAAATTCATCGCAAGTTCCCCTCTTATTCCTTAGAATCCATGTCGAGTTCATCGACACATCCCCAAGTGAGTGATCATACCTCAAATTATGATGAACCCATATTGCCAATCTTGCAATTCTCTCGAAGTCACTTCTAGAGCCATTGGTTATTGAATATGCTAATCTCCTTATCGTTGAATCATCGGAATTTATATTCCCCGTTGGTTCTATATAGATATTAAATTCTGGCGGGATGTCATATTCCTTAGGAAGAAATTCCGTCTTTATTCTTGACACATGAAGAATTGAATTTATCGTATATTTCTCAATTCTATCGGGATTTCTGAATTCTATATATGCAATTGAATTTCCCAAGGAATCATTTATAAGCCTTAATGGAACATCTGCGGAGATATTTACAACCTGGTTTTCAGAACTCTGCGGAATCAATAGGTTTAGGATCATCTTGTTCGTAGTTAATGGAACCAAGATGCTACCATTCTGCACCACTTTGACTACTACCTCGGAAGTCAGAGATGGATCATTTATTTCTGCATTAACAAGAACGGTATTTATCACCAAGATAAACAATATTAATTTCTTTCTCATGTTAGATATCACGACATTTGGATATAAAATTGAGAAGGAATATATTTTAATGAAAAATGAAATCAAAAAGATTCAAGATAGGTAGGGTATTTCACTTTGATGCCGCCCATCAATTGAGACATTATAAGGGAAAATGCGAAAATCTTCACGGACATACCTACAGATTAGAGGTAGTGGTCTCCGGAAATATCTCGGATAATGGAATGGTGATAGACTTTAATAAACTCAAGAATTTGGTTGATAGAGAAATTCTCAAGGAATTGGACCACAGAAATCTCAATGAACTATTTGAACAGCCAACCGCAGAGAATATCGCTAAATGGATTTTTAAAAGATTGGGGGAGAGTATCAAAAGTGAGAATCTCGGAATTAATTTGTTTGAGGTAAGGCTATGGGAGGGGGATGGTAAATGGGTTTCCATCTCGGTAAATAATGATTAAGATGAGAGTATCAATCGTCAGGGGTAATGATAGTTATATTAGAACAATTCACTCGAGCAGATCCTTGGGAACCCTCTGGTTTCTTAGTAAATCCTCATGGGTTTCCCTTTCCCTTATCACCTCCACGGTCTCGCCCCAGATAAGGACCTCCGCGGGTCTTGGGCGAGAATTGTACTGAGAGGACATTGAAAAGCCATACGCTCCGACATCCATAATTGCTATCAGATCCCCCCTCTCAATCCTCGGCAATCTCCTATTTTTTGCGAGTATATCGCCGGATTCACAGATATTGCCGGCAATGTCATAGGTTTCTTCATTGATCTGATTCCATTTGTTTACAACATAGATTCTATGATAGGCATCATACATCACGGATCTCATAAATGCATTAAATCCGACATCAACATTGACAAATTTCTTGTATGGTGTTTCCTTTACACTGTTGACCCTGCAGAGTAAAACGGCAGAGTTTCCAACTATCCATCTCCCCGGCTCTAACCAGAGTTCTGGTTCATAATTTATTCTATCTATATATTCCCTTAATATTGGGACGATTCTGTTTGCAAGGATTTTTGGGCTTGCAACATCCTCTCCCTTATATGAAATACCCAAGCCACCTCCGAGGTCGATAAATTCTAATCTAATTTCCAATTCATTATTCAATTTTTCAACGAATTCCATAATCTTTGTTGTTGTTTCTTCAAATACCCCCACATCGGTAATCTGAGAGCCTATATGTGTATGAATTCCAACTATCTCCAGATTCTCCATTTCCTTCGCGATTCTATACGCGTTTAATGCAATTCCCCTTTCGATATGAAGACCGAATTTAGATTCCTTGAGTCCGGTCGCTATCTTTGGATTTGTTTTTGGATTGACAGATGGATTTACCCTAAATGAAATTCTTGCCCTTTTTCCCAATTTATTTGCGATTCTATTCACAATACTCAGTTCATCCATCGAATCTATATTTATGATAACTCCCGCCCTTATACACTCCTCGATCTCCTCCTCGGTTTTGCTGTTATTTGTGAATATTATATGATACGGTTTAATACCAACATTCAATGCGGTCCTTAATTCGCAAAGTGATACGACATCAGCCCCCGCTCCCTCTTGGCGGAGGATATGACATATTGCGAGGTTTGAATTTGCCTTGTATGCATACAGGATTCTTGTCATCTTATAGAGACTTTTAAATGCCGAAAGAAAAACCCTATAATTTTTTCTTATCACATCTTCATCATAGACATAGAGTGGAGTTCCAAACATCTCAGCAAGCTTCATTAAGATTCTTGGTTCCATTTCATTTCAATTAAAATAAATTGAAACTAAAGCATAAATTTGTATGAATCACGCCAACAAAACGACCCTGCTATCCTCCTTATAATCTCTGATATCATATCCAATTTCAACGGACAATTCCTCGGAGAATTTCCTGACATCCTGGAATGAGGGCATATTCTCAAGGCTTAACCTCCTCCTCGATTCGCCAACAAACATATATGCCTTCACCTCAACAAAATCTGGCTCCGCCCTCTCGATTAATCTTCCATACCCATCAATATCCCTATCATTCACATCCTTTATTAGCGTGATTCTTATTACACTTCTCGTTTCTATCGACTTGAGTACCTCCAAGGTCTCCGTTATCCTACTCCATCCATCCCTTATCAGAGGTCTACAGACTATCTTGTAGGTTTCTTCATCCGGCGCATTTAGCGATAGATAGAGTTGTGTTGGCAATTCGTCGAGGTTTCTGATTCTCTCTGGTAATGTTCCGTTGGTAACCAAGAATGTTGTGAATCCCCTCTTATGAAATTCCTCTATCAATTCAGAAATTCTCGGGTAGAGTGTTGGCTCTCCAGATAGTGAAATTGCTGCCTGATTCGGAATTTTCGACTCCTCATATTTCTTCAGATTAATTCTATCTGGAATTCCTCCATAGCCAGAGAGCAATATCCTCTGGGCGTTTATTGAATTCTCAACTATAAATTCCGGCTCATCAATTTTTGTGTTGTCGAATTTGAGATCAATATTATGCATATACCTCCAACAATGAATACACCTGTGAGTGCACCAAATCACAGCAGGACTCATCTGCAGACATCTATGACTCCTGATACCATAAAATTTCTCCTTATAGCAGAATCCCTCATCAAGAATGCTCTTCTTCGTCCAGAGACAGAGTTTTACCGCAGAATGCTTGCCAACGATATGATAGTGCCGATTCTTAAGTATTTCTTGAATTTTGTACGGTATCATTTTTAAAGTATATATACCTAAAATTAAAATATATGTGATTAAATTTAATTTAAATTTAATTGATTGAAAATGGTTACATACATAATTGCAAGACAATTGGGTGGAAAGCCGGTAATTACAGTTTCTGGAGAAGAACTTGGAAGGTTGGATGATATTATTGTAGATGAAAAGACTGGACAATTCATCTCCATAATCGTGGAACCCGTTGGCGATGAACCTCCGAAGATTGCATATCCAAAGGATAAGGACGGCAATCTAATAATCCCATACGATTCGGTGAATGCTATCAGCAAGGTCGTTGTTGTGAAGGATTAGTTTAGTAGATTTGAAATCATTATTGCTAAATTCACAACATCGACCGCATTATTTGCGATGATTCTCACCATCGCCTCTTTTCCAACTCCTCCCTCATCATAGATTATATCCGGAACCGAGCCAGCCTTCTTTATGGCGTGAGAGATACCCCATTCCATCGTTTTTGTATCCTTCGGCTCCTCTTCTCTATTAAAATTCGATATTTTAAGTCTTAATTCTCTACACGCATTGAGAATTTCATCGGAGAATCTTATGTTCATTGCTGCTCTCTTTTCTGGGTCAAATCTCATGGCAGTCAATACAACCCTGCCGATATGTGAAGACCCTCCGAACTCTATTGTGCCGACTGCTACAACCCTATTCTTATCCCTCACTAATCTTCCGGAGATTCCGGCAACATCATCAATTTTCTTTGCATTTCTCAGAGCCATCGCAATATTTGTTCCGACTTGTGGTAAAAGCAGATGTGAATTTTCATTATCTATAAATTTTAGAATCGCGGTTTCTACATCTTCAACTATCGCAGCCCTTTCCTCCTCCCTATAACTCCTGCCAAGTTTTATTTTAGATGTGTCTATAATCCTGAGACCTTTGCCTATCGCGATGTTTCTGCTTATTGATGAATCTATAAAATCCTTCGCAATCCTAACGGAATCAAATATTTTGTGCTCATTTGCAAGACATGCAGTTATTGCAGATGCGAAGGCACACCCAGTTCCATGAAATTCCCCCCTCCAATCCTCAGAGGATTTAAATCTGTATATATTTCCGTTATAATGCAATACATCTGTAAGGTTTAGGTGACCACCCTTCACAACACAATTACCTATCTTTCTCGCGGCACTTTCCATATCCTCAAGTTTTTTGATTTCCATGCCAGATAATACCTCCGCCTCCCTTATGTTTGGTGTGCATAGGGTTGAAATTGAGATCAAATTATGCAGAGAATTTATCGCATTCTCATCCATGAGTTTATTGCCAGATGTTGAGGTCATCACGGGATCAACAACCAATTTCTCAACACCATACTCCAAAATTTTATCGCAAACCAATTTGATTATTTCTCTCGTTGGTAGCATTCCGGTCTTCACCGCTATTGGCTTTAAATCATTGAATATTGAATCTATCTGTTCCTCAATTATCCCTTCTGGAAGGATCAATATGTCTTGGACACCAAGTGTGTTTTGAGCGGTAACTGCGGTCAGGACAGATGCTCCATGAACCCCAAATTGAGAGAATACCTTCAAATCCTGTTGAATTCCCGCCCCTCCGCAGGAGTCCGAACCGCCGATCGTAACAACAGATTTTATCCTCATTCTCTATTTTTCATTCTCAATCTTACCGCGGTCGAAATTATTTCAGTCATCTCCCGGGCATCGAATTTATCTGTGTTTAGAATTATATCATATATATCCAAGTTATCCAAATCTATTCCATAGAATTTTTTATACCTCAATCTCTCACTCCTTTCTCTCTCTAATATTCCTTTTCTTGCAAGTTCTAATGGAATCTTATCCCTATCCGAGATTCTCCTTGCTCTCACATCTAGGGATGCCCTGAGCCATATCTTAAGGTCGGAATCGATGAAATAGGAGGATAATCTTCCATCAACGACACAATAACCATTCCTCGATAATCGCTTCTGAAGTTTATCGATCTCCTCATCAATTTCGGGATTCTTCTCAGCATATTTCGAGAACTCTAAGAGGGTCATGCCCCTCTTTTTTGCCATGTCCCTCATGATCATACCTGGAGAAATGTATCTCAGATTGAATCTATCTGCCAATTCCTTAGCAAGTGTGCTCTTCCCAGAGCCAATGAGACCAGAAACTGTTATAATCATTTCAGGTTCATTATCCTTGCTAATAGAGCCTCAATTTGAATCCTCTCGTTTGCACCCTCAACCAAGTTGAAGTTTACCTCTCCAATCAGGTCAATTATCCCGACCTTTACTCTATCATCTATATCCAGATTCATTACCTCTCTATTCATCTGCAATAATATATCCTCCCCAGACATTCCATAATTAAGGATTAATTTATCAACCAAATTCCTCGCATCTAAGAATTTTCCGTTCAAAGCCAAATTCAATAAATTCCTTATGTCTTCTGGTCTTGCCCGAGATGCAATCGAGTAGACATTCTCCTCATTTACCTCACCAAATGTTGCCGCAGATTGCAACAGATTTATAGCCCTTCTCAGGTCCCCCTCCGAGACATAGACTATGGCATTTAGTCCATCTTCGCTAAACTTGACATTTTCGTTCTCGAGTATATACCTCAATCTATCCTTTATTGCCTCATCTGGGATTGCCCTAAATCTAAATAATGCGCATCTTGATTGAATCGGCTCAATAATCTTTGATGAATAATTACAGCTGAGAATGAATCTGCATGTGGATGTGTAGTTCTCCATCGTTCTTCTCAGGGCGTTCTGCGCATCTGGAGTTAATGCGTCCGCTTCATCTAGGAATATTATCTTAAATTTCCCACTTAATGGAACCGTTCTCGCAAAGTCTTTGATCTTTGTTCTAACAACATCTATGCCCCTCTCATCGGATGCATTCAACTCAAGGAAGTTTCCCATTATCTCCCCAAACAATTCCCTTGTTAGGCAAAGCGCAGCGGTTGTCTTTCCAGAGCCCGCGGGACCAGCAAATAACAAGTGTGGCATTGATCTCGTTTTTACATAAGCCTTCAGTCTATCGACGATCGCATCCTGTCCAACCATTTCATCCAATTTCATTGGTCTATATTTCTCCGTCCATGCAAGTTCCATTTGCAACACCAGGTCTCTTTAAAATTTAAAAATCTATGTTTAAATTATTAGACATTAATGAGATTAAAGGATTAGATTAATAAGAATGGTGTCGAAACAATTAAAACTACCGGAGTTGGAGGTCGAAATACAGAAATACTGGGATTCTGAGGGAATATTTGAAGAGGTATGCGAATCAAGAAGGGGAGGGAAGAAATTCTACTTCTGTCAGGGACCGCCATTTACATCTGGTCACGCACATATTGGTCACGCGTGGAATCACACGATCAAGGATTCGATTCTAAGATATAAAACAATGCGGGGTTATGATGTCTATAGAAGGGCTGGCTGGGACATGCATGGATTGCCAATAGAAGTTAAGGTTGAGGAAACGGTCCTTGGTAGCAGAACGAAGAAGGAGATCGAGGAATACGGAATCGACAATTTTATCAGAGAATGCAAGAAATTTGCAATAAGAAATATGAGAAGGATGACGGAGCAGCTGAAGAGATTGGGAGTCTGGCTCGATTGGGATGATCCGTATATGACAATTGATAAGAGATATATTGAAGGAGTATGGTTTCTGATTAAAAGGGCATACGAGAAGAATCTTCTCTATGAAGATGAACAGGTTATACATTGGTGCCCAAGATGTGAAACTGCCATGGCTGGCTATGAGGTAAGAGATGAATATAGAAACATTACCGACCCGTCGATATATGTAAAGGCAAGGATAAGGGATAACGAGTATATTCTCATATGGACAACAACACCCTGGACATTACCCGCGAATGTTGCAATTGCTGTTCATCCAGATATGGATTATGTAAGGATCAATGTAAATGGAGAAAAATTGATACTCGCAAAGGATAGGCTCGTGGTTATTGACAAAGAGTATGAAATTCTATCCGAATTCAAGGGTAAGGAATTAGAGTCCATAAGATATGAGCCAATTCTGGATATAGAGATTCAGAGGGATATAGAGCATAGGATTGTGATGGCACCGGAGTTAGTTAATATGGAGGAGGGAACCGGGTGCGTTCACATTGCCCCTGGACACGGAGAGGAGGACGCCGAGATTGGAAAGAAATACTCTCTAAGGTCATTGTCTCCAGTAGATGATTCCGGTAGGTTCACAATAGAGCCGTATAAGGGAATTTATGTCAGAGATGCGAACCGATCTATAATAGATTACCTTAAAAAATCTGGGAAATTGTTTAAGGAAGAGAGAATAACGCATTCTTATCCGCATTGCTGGAGATGTAAGACACCCCTCATCCTAAGAACAACAAAGCAGTGGTTTCTCGCAGTATCTAAGATAAAGGGGGATCTCATAGAGAAGAACGGGGAGATCGAATGGATTCCGAAATGGATCGGTTCTGGAAGATTTGAGAATTGGCTGAGAAATGCAAGGGATTGGTGCATATCAAGACAGAGATATTGGAATACACCACTGCCGATATGGAGATGTGAATGTGGAGAAATAGAGGTCATTGGAACGCTTAGGGAATTATCTGAAAAATCCATAGACGAGTTGGATATTGAAACACTGGACCTTCATAGACCGTATATAGACAAAATAAAATTGAGGTGTAAGTGCGGTAGAGAGATGGAGAGAGTAAAGGATGTGATGGATGTCTGGCTCGACTCGGGTTCCGCATCATGGGCAAATCTCGACTTTCCGAGCGATGTTAAGAAATTCAATGAATTATTTCCAGCGGATTTCATAACGGAGGGTTCTGATCAAACAAGAGGATGGTTTTATTCGCTCCTCGTCAGTTCTGTAATTGCATTTGATAGAATTCCATATAAGAGAGTCCTATATCACGGATTTACCCTCGACTCCGAGGGCAGGAAGATGTCAAAGAGTCTTGGGAATGTCGTGAATCCAGAGGATGTCATAGAGAGGTATGGCGCAGATGTTCTGAGATTCTATATGCTCTTAGCAACAGTTCCTTGGGAAGACCTGAGATTTTCATTTGATGGTGTTAAGAATGTGGAGAGATTATTCACAATTCTATTGAATTGTTATTCATTCTCAGAAACATATATGAAATTGGATAAATTTAATCCGGAGGAATATAGAGACGAGGATATCGAATTTGAAATAGAGGATAGGTGGCTATTCTCAAGACTTAATTCTCTCATAGATGATGTAACGAATGCCATGGATAACTGTTTATTATTTAATGTGGTAAGGTCAATTCAGGATTTTATATTGGAGTTGAGCAGATGGTATATAAAATTGATAAGGGACAGGGTATGGATAGAATCCAATGATATGAGGAAGATATCCGCATACATTACCCTCTATGAGGTATTAAAAAAACTTGCAATTATTATGGCTCCAATTACTCCACATCTATCGGAATATCTCTATAGAAATCTAACCAATGGAAGAAGTGTTCACTTGGAGAAATGGCCATCTTCAGATAAGAATTTGATTGATAAGAAATTAGAAGAAAAGATGGGGATAGCACAGAAGATATTTGAATGTGTCGCATCGGCACGTCAGAGAGCCAATATAAAGCTCAGATGGCCGATTCAAAGGATAATAATAAATCCAAAGGAGGAGGAATTTGACATAAGTAATGTTGAGAATTTGATATTAAAGGTATGTAATGCAAAGGAGTTAAAAATCGAGAGAAGGAGACTTAATCTTAAGGTAAAGCCAAACTATGCGAGACTTGGACCGAGATTTAGAGATGAGATGAGATTGATAGAGGAGAAACTCAAGAGGATGAACTCTAATGAGATCTATGAAATATTGAAAAGGGAGGGAACATTAATCTTAGATAAATTTAAATTAACGAGGGATGACCTGATATTTGAAATAGAAGCGCCGGGGGATATGGTGGCGGAGGAATTTGATAAGGCAATTGTCTATATAGACTCAGAACTAAATGAGGAATTGTTCTCAGAGGCGATGGCTCGTGAAGTAATTAGAAGAATTCAGGACATGAGAAAAGAACTCATGCTCGATGAAATGGAAAGGATCGATGTGTTTATAGAGTGTGATAATGATTTTAAAAAATATATAAGTGAGAATAAATCATATATAGAGCATGAAACAAGGGGTAAGATAAAACTCGGTAAAATGGGGGCAATAAAGATAAGGAAATCCAAGGGCAAGAACCTTTTGAGGGAATGGAAAATTGAGGGTAAGGGGGTAATTATTTATATAACTTCTCCTCCAACCTTTTAACCCTGTATTCCAAATCTCGAATTCGCCAATTACTTATATGATTTACTGCATCCTTCTTCACACTGGTAGAGTGCAGATTTCTCACACTATGGAGTTCGGTATCAAGCAATTCGAGGTCGCTCTTCACTTTAAGAATGGCACTGCATACCATCAATATACTTCCAAGAATGAGAAGAATTGAGTAGTGTATATGCTCATGAGACAGAATGAGAATACCAATTATAGAGTATATAGAGATTAATAAACCAAATATTAATAGTGCAAGATCCAAGATTCTATTTATATGAGGAATCATTTCTCCTATTCTCTATTCTCCTTTATTCTCTATTCTCCTTAATTCATCGAGTATGTGCCCATATAGGTCATCTAACTCCTTATCGAATTCCTCCCTTGTTATATAATGTCTCTGTTCCATTTCGCTCAGTCTTGAAATCCCATCATCAATTTCAATAATCTTGTTACGCAATATCTCTTCCAATTCCTCGATCCGCTCAATTGCCGAACCGATTTTATCAACAATCTTGTCGAATTCCCTTTTCCTCGTCTTAATCTCGTCACCCAGATCCCTTAATGATTTGAGTTGGGACTTAATCTCATCTCTAAGTTCATTTAATTCATCTTTTGTAGCAAGATTACTTACTTCAACCATGAATTTATTTGATCTCCTCATCACCTCATTAAATTCCCTTTCTAATGCCTTGAAGTCATTAGATAATTTCAGAAATTTATCATATCTCTTCTGCACCTGAACAAATATATTCTCTACCTTTTCAGAATTTTGATATATCCTTGCTTGAATCTTCTTTATATCTTTTAAATTCTCCATCGTCTCTCTATTTAATTTCATAACCGCTTCTGTTCCTTTAAATGCAGATATGCTCGATCTTATATCCTTTATCTCATTCACTAAGTGGTCAAGAATTTTTTTATTTGCGTCTACCTTGGCTTTTATCTGCATTATCTTCATATCTTCTTTTTTCACTTCTTCCAGCAACTTTTGTGGCTGAACTGCCTCAACCAATTCAATTGACCTTCTTGCCCTCATATCTAACGAGTTTAATTCCTTTTCCAATGTTATATGTCTTCGTCTTATATCACCTATACTCTCACTCAGTCTCTGAAATCTCTCATCATTTGCTCTCATAAATTCCCTTAGCGTCCTTACCTGAGCCCACAGTTTCTGAATCTCTATTTCTAATTGCCTTGGTTTCATCTCTATTTTTTCCTCTACCACCTCCTCCTCGGATTTCTCACCCTCTCTTATTAATTTATCTATCTCCCTCTGCTCATCAACCCCGCTTTTAATGATTCTGGGAATCTTCACGAGATCACCAATTTATATTATTAGATATTTTTATAATCTCTACTATAGATTTCTCTCTCAACTCTTTTCCAGTCATTGTCGAAATGACCTCTATCTGCATCCTCCTCTTTATCCTCCTCCAATTTATGAACCCTTGGCTCCAATGATTCAAGATACATATCAACTATATCAAACGAACCTTTCTTTAGATTGCTTAGGGCCAAGTCCAACTCAAGTTCTAAATCAAAGACATCAATTCCCCTCTCCTTTGCCCTATCTAAAATATTTCTTAGTGATTCAATTCTCATATCATATCTCTCATACATATCCAATTCCTTATCACTTAATCTCCTTGGATGATGTAATAATGGTCTAAATGTAATAAAATATGGTCTTCCATGATTATATTGTGAATTCTGCAGCATTCCAGTGCCGACCTGAGCCTTTAGAACCGATTTCATTATATTCTCACCGTATTTCATTCTGATTCTATTCAGATCCCCCTCATAACGTGTTCTCATTTGTATCTCCGTTGCAACATTTGCCTCAACATCCCTTGGATAATCGGAAAGCACCTGAGAGATTAAAATCATACCAACACCCCATTTTCTGAATTCTCTGACACCTCTCTCTAATTGTGTTAGACCCTTCCCAGTACCACCAAATTTGGGCAGTAATCTATGAACCTCATCAAAAACTATTAGTGTCTTTAATCTTGTGGACTCCTCCAATCTCGCCCTAAAGACCGATAAGATTACTTCAACCATAAATTCCTCAATCTCTTCTGGATTAAGATGATTCAGACAGAATATCGTTATCTCTCCGGGATTCATATATTTCTTAAAATTGAATTCTTGTAGAGGTGGTCTCACAATCTTTATTGATCCATTAAATCCACGAGCGTCTTTCTTCTCCATTCCAAATTTTGGGTAGAGTCTGAACATTGCCCTTTCTCTATTTGGTCTTAAAAACCCCGTCCATTGAGCGGTTGGATCAAACACCAATACCGAGATATTGTTAATTAATGCCTCTTCAACCATATCCTGCGCAGCAACGGTCTTTCCAGCTCCAGTAGAGCCGGCAACAAGACAGTGCTCCATTAGTCTATCCAACTCGAAAAATGCCCTGATACCAGTCTCAGATATCCTCCCTATAAATGCCGACCTACGTCCTGGACGAGGCAGGGTTGTGAAATCTATTCCCGCGAGATATCTCTTCTTCTTTACCTGCTTTCTCTTATAAATTAGATATGCAAGATATAATGATATTGAAATAATCAATATTATTGGTATTATGTAAAATGGAATTCCGAAAATTCTGAATTCCCATATATTAACTCTAACGGTAATCTTGCTCAAATCCTCAATTTCTTTTGTTCTATTCGCTTCATGATAGAGTAGAGATGCCCTAAGGATATATGTGTCGCCCTCAATTCTTGATACCTCTATATCCTTGGGAATTTCTATATTTTCCCTAAGTGTTACGGTTCTATCAATAAATGGGAATGTCTTGCTTTCGCTCAGAACATCATTTGACAACGAATCCAATAATTGTATTGAGAGGGTTGTACTCCTCTCAATTTTATGTGGGTTATAGATTGTAATCTGAACGGGCAATTTCTTACCGGGGGCAATGGTGTCTGTTAGTGGCTTTATTTCTATGCCCAGTAATGGTTGTTGTGGCTGTAACACTCGAATATTTGTGGGTATGTCAATTGACCTATCATCCAGTCTGAGTGATAGAATACCAGAGTATACGCCAGAAATGGCATCAAACGGTACATATAAAGTCAAATTTACATTAGCTCTTTCACCCGAACCCAAAATAATCGTTGGATTCCTTATTTTTATAAAATCCTCAACCCTGCCAGAAATATTCACCCTTAATCTTGCAGTCTTGCCCAATGGATTATAAACATCAACGAATGTGTCCATACTCTCCCCAGGATACAGATCCACAGATATCATCTGTATACCAGAAATTGGTTCGATTATTCCCGTTTCAGAGGTAAAATTATTATCTATCTCGATATTGCCAATTACGCCCGCGCCCATACAAATAGCTATAAAACATGTAATGAAAAACACTAATATTAAGCTGAATGA
>QMZM01000006.1 GCA_003663175.1 Candidatus Altarchaeales archaeon
GTATTTCTTCAATAAAATATAAAAAAATTAAATAATTCATTAAATTGTCACTTTTATATCACAAAATCATAAGAATAACTATGACCAACAAGATCGATGACCTCGATTTGAATATAATCAGGGAATTGCGGAGGGATGCGAGGCAGAGTTATCGCGATCTGGCAGAGAAATTGAATGTTGCGGAGGGAACCATCTATAACAGATTGCACAAACTCCAGGAGATGAATGTGCTCAAGAGATTTATGGTCGATGTGGATTTCTCAAAATTGGGGTATGATTTGACCGCAATTATCGGTCTGAAGGTTGAGGGTGGTCATTTACCAGAAATTGAGGGGGAAATCTCAAAGGGGAGAAATGTTTCTGCAGTTTATGATGTCACCGGGGAATATGATGCGATAGTTGTTGCAAAATTCAGGAACAGAGAGGAATTGAATAATTTCGTTAAAAAAATTCTATCAATGCCTCATATAAAGAGAACCTACACCATGGTTGTGTTGAATGTGGTGAAGGAGATACACGGTGTTGAATTATGAATTTTCGACAAGCATAAAATGCGTGAACTATTTATCTGTGGAAGATTGGAGGGCTGGGGAATATTTTGCAGAGTTGAAAAATTGCTTGATATGTCCAGATTTATGAATTGTGGCAAGTGTATCGGCGGACATTGTGAATCTTCATACCAGAGATTCTAAAAACATCTTCACATAGTCCCTTCTTCCAGCTTTTCTTGCCCTCTCCTTAAAATTTTTTCTTCTCGCAATTCTCTCCATTATCTTCCATACTCCAGAGCCGTATTGAGCCGCCCTCTTTTTTCTGTTTAAAATAAAGGGAGGAACTCCAACTTCCCGAGCAATTTTTCTCAAGATGTATTTCCTTATAAATCTTTTATCATTTATTAAATCAAAGCAATCAAATTCATCACTCTCTCTAATCTTCAATTCTACCGGAATGCTCATCGCATAGTTAGAAAATTTCTCATTCATGTAGGGAAATTTTAATGTGATATTGTTTAGTGAGCATACCGCAAGATCGTAGTTTAATTGTTTGTTCCATAAATTATCAAAATCGCTCTTAATTGCATTCTCTACTCCACGATAGCCGTCTTTTGCCAGAATATCAATGTACCTTCTATACCCACAAAATAACTCATCTGCTCCCTGACCACATAGCATCACCCTTATCGAATCCTTATGGGCATTCTTAGATGCATAATAGAATGGAACCTCAACCGAGACCTTCACCGGATTTCTATCCCTTATGGCATTGATTATCTTTGGTAGAGAATCTTCAACATCCCTTGAATTTAATTCAAGAATTTTGATCTCAAATTCTATCCTCCCTTTTAATTTCTCAGCATATTCAATATCCTTAGAATTCTTGATTCCACAGGTATAGGCAGTAACTTCTGTAAATTCATTCGCAAGAATTGCTATCAGTGTTGAATCGATTCCGGCGGACAATACAACACCTATCTTTGATTCATTTCCGATCTCATTCCTTATGGCTTCTCTAAGCAGTTCGATTAATTTTTCATTCATGAGTATATTTTTGAAGAAGTGACTATAAACTCCTTGCTTATGTAGCATTATCCGAATTCGCAAAAATGGAAACAAAAGTATAAAAATCTAAACGATTAATATTTTAATTATGAGTCACTACTCTATATGGCTTAAACGCTACCTCAGCTGTAGGGAGAAGATTCTGAAGGACCTTGAACGCTATAAGGGGGAAATAGAGAAGGTAAAGGATAAAATAATTGACAAGAATCTAATTTTGCCATTAGGTGATTCAAGAAATAATATATCTGGAAGGATGTGCTTTGTCGATGGTGGTGAGGGGATAAGGGAACTTCTCGGGGCTGCGGTTTATTTCATAAAGGCTTCGGCACTTTTGATAGACAAGAAGGGAAACAGAAAGAATGGTGAAAAATTTGTTCGTGACTTGGACATTGGGATAATTGACTATGATGAACATACAAAGGAGAGGGTGGAATTACTTAGAAGTGGAATGGAATTTGACATAGCACTTGAGTGTGTGGAGGAGTATGACCCAGATTACATATTCTTAGATGGCTCATTATATGTAAATTCGAGAAAAAAGCCAATTGAATGTAAGGAGTATTCAATTTATAGGAAAAAATTTGTTCGCCTCTTAAAGGTATGTAAAAAAAATTTGATACACATTGCCGGAATATCTGAAGATAGCAAATCTAAATTATTCATAAATTATCTCTCATTGAAGTATGACATAAATTTTCCAAGATTTATGACAGATTCTTCTGTACTGAGGATGATTTATGGAAACAGAAGATACAGAACGATAGAATTCACACCGCAATCGAGATTTGAAACAGATTATAAGTTATCGGAGACCATGGTTGCATCATTCCCAACGGTCTATGTTCAGCCAACCCCATTGTCAAATCCGCTCAGGATAGATATCCCGGACTGGGACCGGGGCTTGGAGGAGATAATCAACATAGTTGTAGAGTTGTCTAAGGGCTCGAGGAATTATGGGTATCCATTGCCGATGTATCTCGTTCATTTGGATGCGAAGGTAAATAAGAGACAGGCAGACTGGAGCACAAAGCAGTTAATTCATCATCTCTCAAGAAACGACCCCTCTTTCTATAGCACAATTCTCCACGATACGAGACACAATCTTAGACCGGAATATTAGTCATGATTGTTCATGAAATAAAATTCATGGGTCTTTTTAAATACATCTTCACTCTACATAATCAATTTATGTTACAATTCATGTTAAAATGATAAGGACGACCGAAATATTCACCAGGGGGGATAAGAAGTGGGATGATAAGGTAAGGGACTTTATGGTGAGAGATGTTATAACGATCGAAGAGGATGCGACGATGTACGAAGCAGTCAGTAAGATGCTTGGGCATGGGATTCATGGACTGATAGTCACTGATAATGGAAAATTGAAGGGCATAGTTGCGAGTTATGATATTCTATTGGCTATGGAGAGGGGTAAATCTGCGAGGAATATAAAGGTAAGAGATGTCATGACAACAGACATAGTAACGATAGGTCCAGATGATACGGTTCTAACAGCAGTTACAAAAATGCTTGAAAATGATATAAGACGTTTACCGGTTGTTGAGGATGGTAAATTGGTTGGCATAATTACAACAACGGACCTTATTAGGGCATTTGCAGAGAAATGAATAATTATTTTTCACTACTGATATCCTGCCACCACCCTCTCGGTAGAAATTTTTCTAGGGTTAGATCCCTTCTGAGTTCGATATCCTTGAATTCTGGATATCTAAACTTTACCTCAAATCTCGTCTCGTAGCGAATTAACCTCTCAAGACAATTCGCACACAGAACGCCGGCATATCTTCTCGTTGGAACCTTTTCGCTCTTAGATAATTTTCTTATTCTCGATGGTATGTCGTTTGAAACACCATTAAGAATCTTACCACATCTACCACACCTATGTTTATTTGGCTTCTCTCTCCTGTAATGTGTCACAGTTCTGCCTCCGGGTGTTCTTCTCTGCACCCTTTTCAAACTCCTTGACCTAAGTCTCGGTTCAACCATTTTAAATTAGATTTAGAATTTTGTTAATTAAAATTGATGTTATTACTGCGCATATAAAATACCACCAAAACCAATTCATATCAAATCCGAATAATGTTGCAACAGTTCCGGCGTTCGCATACTGACTCTTGAGCCATGTAAATATCATTATGAATGGTATAATTGTTATACTCATGGGTTTAAGTGATTGTTTCAGATTTTCCATTGTCAGTTTCATTACCTCTTCTTGAGCCCTCTGCATTTTCTTCATATCCCCAGATCTTGATGCCTCCTTCATCACTTCTTGATGCTCCTTTAATTTGTTTTTTATCTCCTTCATTTTTTCCATGTCTACCGTTGCCCTTCTCACGAGCGAACTCATTATCATCAATGCAATTGCAATTCCCGCTATCGCGATTCCGGCGTCCGTTATCGTAAACAGATTAGATACCGAATACATTTTCAATATCTCAGAATCCTTGCCATCTCTTCCGCCGCCTTCTCAAGCATTCCCTGTGGATTGTATATTATCTTAACAGTTGCTCCGGTTAGCATTGCATAGGCAGTTGCAATGCTCCTATTGATCTCCTGATGTAATGATATTTCTCTCTCCATCTCCATATCCCTTCTCCTTGTCTTGTCTTTCATCCTGCGCTGTGCAATTTCATCTGGTCTTGCCTCTATCAACAATATGTATTGAGGCATCAATATCTTAAGTACCCATTCGGGCAATCCTGGAAGATAACCCTTTGGTGTGCTTATTGTGCAGTGGGTATCAACAATAACATTTCCTTTTATCTCAGATATTCTCTTTGCAGCAAGTTTCTGTATTTCTCTCTGCTGTTCTGGATTTAATTTTCTCATATCATCCCTATCCTGCACAAGCTTTCTCGACATGGCAATTTCTAACATAATGTCACCATAATTCACAATCTTGTAATTGATCCCCTCATTACTTAATATCCCCAACGCCCTTGAAGCAACAGTAGTCTTCCCGGTTCCTGGAATTCCAGTGAGTATGGCAAGCATCTTACCCCAACTTTGTAATAGATTAGAATAATTAGATTAGAAATTGGATTTTGAAAATAAATATGAGAAATATTTTTACATTTATTTCTTGTTTTAATTTATTAATTCAGGATTCCATATGATTATCAAAAATAAAAGGAGGTATAACAGAAAATTATATGGATAAAAAATTTTAAATTTCTGGAATAGAGATAATCCTTCTACGGATTAGTTCTCCATTCCAGTTTAGGTTTTTTTGGGTTTTTGCGTTTGGTGTGTTGATTTACCCCCAAGGATTAAAATTCCAGTTGGAGGTGAAAAATGGCTAAGGACAAATTTGGTAGGGAACTATACGATGTGATATGCTCAGAGTGTGGGCAGAAAACTCAAGTTCCCTTTAAACCAACCGAGGGTAGACCAGTCTACTGTAGGGAATGTTATAGGAGACACAAGCCGAGAAGGAGATACTAAGGGAATGGGATTGAAATATAGGTTGATTAATTATTATCTTAATTTTTATTTTTCTATTCAAATCCACCACATCTTCCTCTTCCCCTCCCAGGCTTTCTCTCCGCCATTATTATATATACCCCTCCATCAATTCTTATAGCCTTTCCACAAACTAAGGCACTTGCTATCTTCTTTCTTGCCGATTCGAGGAGTCTGTGGAATGTTGGCTGTGAGATGTCCATCCTCTCTGCAGCATCCCTCTGATCCAATCCCTCATAATCCTTCAATCTTATTGCCTCAAATTCATCGAGTGTTAAATTTATCTCATCGGAGAAATTCCCCGCACCCACCGGCTTAAAGTATCTGACCTCGGGGCAATACCAGATTCTTCTACACATCTTTGGTCTCATCGTTATCTAACAACACTACCTTCTGGAACATCTCTATCGGGATGAAGTAATATCGCCTTTCCATTAACATCTACTGCAAGAATCATGCCCTTACTGAGGATCCCCCATATTCTCTTTGGTTTCAAATTCGTAACAACTGGGATTTGTCTTCCAATTAGTTCTTCCGGTTTATAAACATCTCCAATTCCAGCGACCAGTTCTCTATTTTCATTTCCCACATCCACATTCAATCTTATTAATTTCTCACTCCCTTTAATTCTTTCCGCAGACACGATTCTACCAATCCTTATCTCTACCCTCTTGAATTCATCAAATGATATATGCATTTTTTGTTTTTTTATTTAAATTAAATTATTAATGTTTAAATTTCATTTTTAATAATTATCTGATGACAAAACCACTATTACCCACTCTACGCGAGAGAAATAGATACCTCGTCTTTGAGATTATAAGTGATTATAAATTCAATAGAGATGAAATTGTGAAATCATTCTGGAATTCGATAATGAAATTTCTTGGCGAACATGGAGTAAGCAAAACGAGTTTTTGGGTCTTGGAGTGGAATGGTGAAAAACAGAGGGGTATATTGAAGGTTAATCATAAATCTGTTGATGATGTAAGAGCGGCACTCACACTAATTAGAGAGATAAATGGGAGGAGGGTTATATTCCACACACGCGGCGTTTCTGGAACCCTGAAGAAGGCAAGGGAAAGGTTCATGTGATTAAATTATTAAGAATTCAACCATTCATCAATGGTTCTAAAGCAATGGCGCTGGGAACTTATCTGTATTAGTTCTATGCTGCGTCCTTTAGGAGGACTAATGGCACTGAGAGGTTCACTATGGAAGTGTCACCGACGCTCTTATGTGCGATTTCAACGAAATCGCACCTTTGGTCAATCTTATTAGAGTTGATATGGGCCCGGAGGGATTTGAACCCACGACCTCTCGATTATCAGTCGAGCGCTCTAACCAGGCTGAGCCACGGGCCCTTGGAAGATATCTATCGTTATTTATTGATATTGAAATTGATAATTAAATATCATGTTTCCAGTAGACGAGATAAGGGAGGACTTCCCACTGCTCAAGGATATTGTATATCTTGACAACGGTGCATCCTCACTCACCCCGGTGCAGGTTGTTGAGAAGATCACTGAATACTACACAAGTTATAGGGCAAATGTATCGAGAGGATTGTATAGAATTTCAAGAATTGCTACTGAGATGTATGAGGATGCAAGAGAGAAGGTTGCGAGATTCATAAATTCAAGGTATGAGGAGATCATATTCACGAGGAATACAACAGAGGGTATAAATTTGATTGCAAATTCTCTAAAACTAGACAAGGGAGACAAGGTAATAACAACAATATTCGAACATCACAGCAATCTACTGCCATGGCTGAGATTAATGGATAGAGGAATTGAGGTTGAGATAATAAATCCTGTGAATTATCAGATAGAGGAAGAGATAAAGGAGCGTATAGATTCAAACACAAGAGTAATTGCAATGACCCATGTATCAAATGTTTTGGGGAATATATTTCCAATAGAAAAGATTTCAAGGATATGTAGAAGAGAAGATATTTATCTCGTTGTTGATGGAGCACAATCGGCTCCACATCTTGACATTAATGTGGAGAGATTGGGTTGCGACTTCTTCGCATTCTCATCTCATAAGATGCTTGGACCAACCGGGGTTGGTTGTTTATATGTAAGAAAGGAGATTCTAAATGAACTTGAACCGATCTTTGTCGGTGGCGGAACGGTCAAGGATGTCTATTGCAATAGATACCAACTCCTCGGGAATTTCTCAAGATTTGAATACGGAACCCCAAATATCTCGGGCGTGATAGGATTTGGCGAAGCGATAAGATATCTCTCGAGAATGAAAAGATTTGGCTTCCAGAGATATGAGGAGAAATTGAAGAGGGAATTATTCGTGGAGGTGAGAAATTTGGAGAATATTGAAATTTATGGTGCAGATATTCCACTGAGAGAGAGAATCGGAATTCTTGCATTCAACATAAAGAATGAGAGACCAGAACATGTTGCAAGGTTCTTAGATAAACATAACATTTGTGTTAGGTCGGGGCATCACTGTGCAATTCCATTACTGCGAAATTTTTTACGAGTTGATGGGTGCGTTAGAGCATCACTCTACCTCTACAATACCACAGAGGAGATAGAGAGATTCATAACTGCCTTGAAATCGATCTAAATCCTTAGAAATTCTGCGAGGAATCTGAAAAATTCTTCTTTTTCAATACTTAGAATTTCATCATTAATTGAGATTTTAAATTCGACCCGTCTCAGATTCTTTCCAAAACCATCTTTTCTTTCCAATATTAGATTCATCGCATCCTCTATCCTTGAAAATCTCCTCTTTTTGTCAACCACCCACCTGTATCCCTCAATGTATGGCTTATCCATTTCATACTTTCTCAGGAACTTTTCTTGATCTCTACCGCTCGAATAGATCGATGGTCCATAATGATGCACTATTCTTGGCAATTTCCATATCTCAAACTCAAATAGCATGACGCCAATTTCGTCATCTGCCCAAATATCTTGCTTTATTGTCTTGAAGTTAAATTTTTCAATTGATTTAATTATTGAATTTATTGTCTTCCGTAGCTGCGAATACAGAAGATTCTCATTCATTCCCTTATGATTGAAATGAACTGCAACTAGTTTTGTTTTTCTTTCAGATATCTTCTGCATTATAATCTTCTTAGATGGAACATCTCTCTTTTTTGGAAAAAAGAACTCTCTTCTTGGTGACCTTAGAAATTCTCTTGCATTGACAATGAACTCTGATAATCTTTGAACCGAAACCGCGGCAGCAACATTTCTGTTCTCATCCACCGGGTCAATAACTATGAGGCTAGAATCTGGAAAGAAATACCTCGGCAATTCCTCGTTTCCCCAGAGATTCTCCAAGTCAATTACCTCTCTAAATTTCCATTTTGATACCGCCCTTAATGTATCCAAGAATGAGCCATAATTTATTACGAGCAATTCTGTCAAATAACCAGAAAAGCCCTCAACTCTCGCCTCGGCACCATAGACATTAATTCCCTTCATGAATTGCTTTAGTAATCTTATCTCATCACCCATGCCCTTATTTTCCCTTAATTTCTTCATTACATATTCTGTATGGTAGGGTGTTCTGTCAACGGCAGATTTTGGATTCTTTGTGTCGTAACACGGAACGATATCAACATTATATCCCTTATAGGTACCCCTAACATATGGGTGTTCGGCATAATCTATCTCCGGCTTTACTTTAATTCTTTTAAATACCTCCATACCGATTCTCAATCCATTCTCCTCTAATTCTTCCCTGCTCAGATCCTCCGGAAATTTTATGAAGATGTCTATGTCTTTATCCCCCCTTAGATCCGTTCCCTTTGCCAATGAACCGACCAATACACATTTAACTCCATTCTCCTCTATAATCTCCTTAATCTCTTTATAGATTCCCCTTTCTCTCTCGATTTCTTCCTCAAGAGGCTTTATTTCATTTAGAATTTCTCTAAGAAGTTTTTCCATATTTGATAATAAGGATTACTAACAAAAAAGTTTCTAAGCCAAGAGTATTAGTGAGGAAATGTCATAATTTAAACATTTTAAGAAATACATAAAAACACTGGAGGGTTAATTGCCACCTATTTCATCCCTAACTGGCTCGAGAATCTCTATTAGGGAATCTGCGACGGCATTTTTAAGGTCAAGGGCGTGTAATTTTCCTTCAAGATAAGCACTCTCCAATTCATCATAGGAATTGAACTCTATATCTCCACCAAACTTCTCCCTTCTCTTTACCTTCAATATCCCCACTCTCGGAAATATTAAATATCTTGAAATTTCAAGAATTGGGTTTCCCTCTGCGTTTGGGGGGCAAAACGCCCTTCTTATCTTTTTCCTTATCTCCAACGGCTCTTCATCCACCGCTATCATCGTCTCCGGCTTTGAACTTGACATCTTTTCCCCGGGACCTCGAAGTGAGCATATGAGTGGTGTATGAATACATATCGGCTTTTTATATCCAATATCTGGCAGCGTCTCTCTTGCAAGCATGTGTATCTTTCTCTGCTCTATACCACCATGAGCAATATCAACATTCAAGTGTTTTATGTCAGAAATCTGCATCAATGGATAAATCATCTGAGAGACCCTCGCATTTTCAAAGTCTCTTGCAATTTCCTGCATACTCCTCAATGCCCTTCTCAGTGTTGTTAATAGACCAAGATTTAGAACATCGTGGATATAATCCTCTCTGAGTTGAAAAATCGGTCCCCCTAATAAATTCTGCATTCTTCAAGCCCAATGCAATTAGAGAACTTTTCCAGTATTCCACCATCTCATCGATCCACTCCTCCGACCCTTTTCTATTCAGATATGTATGCAAATCCGCAAGCAATACCTTTACCTTGAGACCAGAATTCTGGAAGTCTATCTGTTTTTGGATTGCTACCAAGGTTCCTATATGCACCGGACCAGAAACCTCATAGCCACAGTATGTAATCAATTCTTTTCTCTCCCTTAATAAATTCTCTAATTCTTCTTCAGTTATAATCTCTGCCGTGTTCCTCTTTATTAATTCTAAATTCCGCATTCTATTCCTCCCTAATTGCCTCTAAGTCGCTGATTATATCCCAGATTACTGTCTTTGCGTGTAGTGGAATGTTTATATCATTGACTATGTCGTCCAATTCATAAATTGCCGATGTCACTCTCACTGCCAGGTCCTGTTCATCCCTTTTTAATTCTGCGGATACCTTTTTCAGAGCATTTCTTATTCTGGTGGGAATTGAGTAATCCTCTGATTTTTCATCTATCTTCTGTATGACCTCATCCAAATCCATTTTAATCTACCCCTAACTAATGTGATAGAATTAGTATAAAATCTAAATTTAATAATAAAACTTTTAAAAGTTACACTTAAAAATTAGAAATGGAAAAGAAATTGATTGCTAAGGGTGCTGAAGCGAACCTATACTTAGATGGAAATAGAATCATAAAGGAGAGAATTGAGAAGAAATACAGAGCTAAGGAATTGGATATAAAATTGAGAAGAGGAAGAACAAAAAGAGAAGCCAAATTGTTAGAGAATGCAAAGAGGTCTGGAGTTGATGTTCCAAGAGTTCTCAGGAGCGATGATGAGAGATCTATCATCGAGATGGAATTTATCGATGGGAGAATATTAAAGGATATGATTCCGGAAATGGGAAATTCCGAGATAGAGAGGATAGCATTCATGATTGGCAAATCTATTGCGAGATTACACAACTCCAATATAATTCACAACGATTTAACGACCTCGAATATGATTTTAAGTGACGACAGGGTCTTCTTTATAGACTTTGGTCTTGGTTTAATGTCCACAAGAATTGAGGAAAGGGGAATGGACCTGGTTGTATTAAAAAAATCGTTAAGAGCGACACATCCAGATAAATTCAATTTGATATGGAAGAACCTGATAGAGGGATACAAAAGTGCGAACAGATTTGATGAGATAATGAACAGGGTCAGGGTTATAGAGAGAAGAGTGAGGTATATGGAGTGAGTCAATTCTCACTTAATCAATTTGATAAATTTTTATATTCGACTGATATAATGAGTTTATTGTAGTATTGTTTAGAGATGGAAAGAGTTCTCGATTCATATGGAAATATAAGGATCGTGAAGAGGGATGATAGTAGTTTGCCAATCTATCAGGTAATCGAGCCTCAATTCTCAGAAAGGGAATTGCAGATACTGAAGAATCCGAACTTATTGGGGATCGATTACGATAGTGTGCAAAATACTCTCGGAAAATTGTCATCAATTGATGAAAAGGAGGATTTTCTTAAGAGGCACATAAGAAATAAATTGGAAAAGAAGGGGATCGTTTCGGAGAATATTAACGACTTGGTACTGAGGATTATGGATGAGGTATTCTTCGGTTATGGAAGGATAGGTCCATTGATGAGAGACAATCGCTTAGAGGAGATAATGATCAATGGTGTAAATAAAGAAGTATTTGTTGTTCATAGGAGTTATGGTATGTGCATCACAAATATAAAATACGAAAATTACGAGTCCATACAAAAATTAATTGATTGGTTGTCATTTCACGCTGGAAGAAAAATCGATTCTGAGCATCCATTATTAGATGGACATATGCCAGATGGTTCAAGGGCAAATATTGTGATAAGCCCGGCAGCTCCAAAGGGACCAGCGATCACGATAAGAAAATTCAAGAGAACTCCCTATACAATAATTGATCTAATATCAATGAAATTTATTAGTGTAGATCTGGCGGCATTTCTGTGGCTCTGTATTGAGGGCTTGGGAATCCATCCGTGTAATATGCTGATTGCCGGAGGCTCTGGAAGTGGAAAGACGACACTACTTAATGCATTGGCTATGTTTATACCTCAATATGAGAGAATCATCACAATAGAAGACACCTTAGAGTTAAATTTTGATTTCTTGAGGAATTGGGTTCCATTGGAGGCGAGACCAACATTAATAGGCAGGATAAAATCTGAGGTGGATATGCAGGTTCTCGTTGAGAACTCTCTAAGGATGAGGCCCGATAGGATTATTGTTGGGGAGGTCAGAGGCAGGGAAGCAGAAACATTGTTTGTTGCAATGGACATAGGCTTGAATGGTTCAATGGGCACAATACACTCAAATAGTGCGAAGGAAACCGTTATAAGATTGACTACCGAGCCGATGAATGTACCCGTTAAGATGTTTCCATTACTCGATTTGATTATTGTCACAAATCGTCATTATGAGAGAAAATTGGGTCTCGTAAGGAGGATATCCGAGGTTGGAGAGATTGCGGGCTTGGAAGGGGATATCGTGCAGATCGGTAAGATCTACAGGTGGGATTCCAAAACGGACAGGATTGTGAGAACGGGATATCCCATACTCCTGAAGGATAAAATGACAACACGCCTTGGAATAACCAAGAATCAATTAAACCTCGAGTTATTACGGAGATGTAAGGTTCTTGAGTACATGGTTTTGAAGAGAATAAGAAATAAAGATGATGTTGTTAGAATATTCCAAGAATACCACAATAATCCAAATTCCGTATTATCTAAATTGGGAATTAATATGCATTCTCAATAAACTATGGATAACTATAAGATTCTTCTGTAGAAACATGACCTATTGCCGGTATGACATGCATTCCCAACTTGTTCAACCTTAAATAAGATCGCATCGCCATCACAATCAATATAAATTTCTTTAACTTTTTGAATATTTCCAGATGTCTCACCCTTCATCCAGAGTTTCTTTCTTGAGGTTGAGAAATAATGCACATTTCCAGTCTCTAATGTCTTTTTAATTCCTTCTTCATTTGTAAATGCAACCATAAGGATTTCATCTGTCTCAAAATCCTGAGCGATCGCAATTACTAAGCCCTTGATTCCATCAACCTCTCTAAACCTTAGGTCGCTAAATGGAAATTCCATCTTTTTACAAATGTAGCACTTTATATACTTCATATTGTAAATTAATTAGTATTAATTGGTATTAGGGATTAAAAGTTAATATGGCTTCCTCGAATACATCCGCAAGGGTTAAAAAGGGTGAAGTAGTTCAGAGGGTCAGAATCCCGAGGGATGGGCAGATACTTGGCGAGGTTGAACAACTCCTGGGAGATAGAAGAATGCTCGTTAAGTGTGTTGATGGTCATCGAAGATTATGCAGAATTCCGGGAAAGATAAGAAGGAGAATATGGATTAAGGAGGGGAATATAGTTCTCGTTCAACCCTGGTTGGTTCAGTCTGATGAGAGGGGCGACATTCTTTGGAGATATACAAATCAACAAGCAGATTGGCTGAGGAGGAGAGGATATCTGAAGGGTCTCGAGAATGAATATTAGATGAATATGAAAAGGCAAACCGAGTTTGAATTAAGAAAGATTTCTAGTAGGGTGTTTGACAAATCAACATTAATGACGCTATATACCCTCACAAGGAGAAATTCTATAAATGAGATCGTGAGCATAGTCTCTACCGGAAAAGAGGCAAATGTTTATTATGGAATCGGTGGTAATGAGGAGGTCGCGATAAAGATTTATGCGATCGAAACATCCGATTTCAAAACCATGGATAAGTATATTAGGGGCGATATAAGATTTGGAGAGTGGAAGAACAGGCGTCAATTGATATTCAATTGGGCAAAGAAGGAATTTAAGAATCTAAGTAGAATTTATAAGAAGGTCAAATGCCCAAGACCAATAGATGTAGAGAATAATGTTCTTGTTATGGAATTTATTGGTGAGGGTGGCATTCCAGCACCGAGGATGAAGGATTTGCCGCCAGATGACCCAGAGAAGTACTTTAATCTAATTTTAAGGTACATACACGAGATGTATTCCCTCGGGATCGTTCATGGGGATCTATCTGAGTATAATATATTGAACTGGAATGAGCCGGTAATAATTGACCTCTCTATGGGGGTCTTAAAGAGCCACCCGTTGGCAGATGAACTCTTGATGAGGGACATAACGAGGATATGCAATTATTTTAAAAAATTCGGAATTGAATCCAATGCGTTAGAGATATTCAACTCTGTCAAGCACAAAGATGCCAAGGAAAATTGTGGAGAGGATAACCGCAAGGGGGCATGAGAATATAAGAGCAACACACGGGAATACATTAGAAATTACAAAAGAGGGTCATTTAACGCCGAGAGGTGATTGTATAGTGGCGGTTTCTGCAGACAGGGGATTCCCAGAGTTTTCAGATAACTTTAAGAATGCCTTGAGAAATAAACGAGCAATACTTAGGATGACAATAGAATGCTCCGGGGTTAATGACGAGATAATAGCGTATGGACATCCAGAATTGAGATTTAAAAGTCCCGAAGAGATGGTAATAAGGAAGAGTAGTTTTATATGCGACAGAACTCTGGCTATAAGGGCTAATAAGGCGGCAATAGATTTGAATAGAAATCTTATTGAGAAATTGAGGCGAGGAAATCCCGTTAATATAAAACTTGAAGTCATATATTCTAATGATTTCTGAGACATTTGTCACAGTAAAGGATAAAAAGTACTAATTAAGATGAATTTAAACGATATGGGAATATTTGATAGAATTGCACAACTCGCCCAATTATCCGCGGTTTTAGAGGTAATTTCTCCCAAGCCGGGGAATGTGAACCCCATGCATGAGTTTCATGATACAAGATTTGAGGATTTCATTATTGGTGCGATAGCAATTGCTCCAACAATTAGAAATTCCGCAATAAATGGCTATTATGCCGGCGTTGGAAGAATTAGGCTATCCGATATAGGTATAGGAAAAAATATAAGACTTGCTGTTAAGGATGTTATGGATTCGCACTCTGGAGGAAATACGCACCTGGGCATAGCAATGTTACTTGTTCCAATGGCATCTTCTGCGGGAATCGCTATTGCAGAGGGAAAATTGACGAGAGATAAACTGAGAGATGGTATAATGAAGGTCATTGCACATACAACGGTTGATGATTCATTAGAGTTTTACAGGGCAATTGAAATCTCAGGGACAAAGGCTCTTGGAAAATTAAATAAGCCAAGGGTTCCATTCTACAGATTAATGGAGATTTCGGCAAAGAAGGATAGAAATGCAGAGGAATTGTCAAATGGAATGCAAATCATATTAAATTTAGGATTATCAAAGATAGAAGAATTTCTTAATAAGACTGGCAGTCTTAGAGATTCGATAACAATGACATATCTCGAGATACTGTCAAGATATCCAGACACATTCATCGCGAGGAAGATGGGAATTGAAACTGCGAGAATGATTTCTAAGAGGGCAAAGCTTATCCTCGAATCCGGCGGAATCCTCAATGAGAATGGAATCAAGGAGATCGAAGAATTTGATAGTGAATTGAGAAAATATGGGAATAAATTGAATCCCGGCACAACCGCAGATATGGTCACCGCATCATTATTTGCATATCTCTTATTAGAAACTCTATAGGATAGTTATTTATCTCAATAACATAGTTCCCGAACCTTCCTTAGTGAGCAATTCCCCAAGAATTGCATGCTCCCCGGCCTTCACGATATGCACCCTTTCAACACCCTCCGACAATGCCCTAATTCCAGATTCCAATTTGGGTATCATGCCACCAGTGACAACCTCATTCTTAATAAGTTCCCTCGCAGACTTTATATCCAATTGCTTTATGAGTCTTCCATTCCTATCTAATACTCCATCAACATTCGTCAAGATTATCATCTTTGTGGCATTTAATGCCTTCGCAACCTCTCCAGCAACAACATCCGCGTTTATATTAAAGGAATTTCCACTCTCATCGATGCCAATTGGAAATATCACTGGCATGTATCCAGATTCAATTATTTCAGATAGGAGTTTGGAATTTACATCAATTACCTCTCCAACATATCCCAACTCTTTCCTTTTTCTCCTTACTCTAAATACACTACCTCCCAACCCAATCGCTATCGGATTGTTCTTGTTTATATTCCCGACTATCTTATTGTTCACACGAATCAGAGAACTAATAACGAGTTCTAATGTCTTTTCATCAGTTACTCTTTCACCCCTAACAAATTCTGGCTCTAAACCAAATTTTCTCATATTGGAGGAAATCAAAGTGCCAGCACCGTGCATAACAACGAGTTTTATTCCAATGTCGTGCAACAGACATAAATCCTCTGCAACGGTATCTAGAACATTTTCATCTTCCAATATCTCGCCACCAAATTTTATCACGAATGTCTTACCCTTAAATTTTTTTATATAATGCAATGCCTCGATTAACTTCCTTTCCAGCATTTTGGAAAATAATTTTTTATTAATTTTTTAATATATTGACATGGTCTTTTATAAACCCACGAGCCTGGCAGAGATATATGCCTCAATAAATGCCGCAATAATAAGGAGGGGAACAACGAGGATTAAATATACTAAAATGCCTTCCCTTATTGCTATACTTACCTTTTTAATTCTATCCCCCCTCGGGATTAAATAGGTGATACCAATCCTGATCCCGAGTGCAGATGAAATGAATATTGCGGTCAATTCAAATATGGAATGCGGGAGAAGTGCAGAGAAAAATAAAATCAAATCCCTTTCTTGAATGAACAATCTAAAGACAAAACCCATAACGAATCCATTAATAAACAATATGATAAATGGAACAATAATTAGAGTTCCACTAACAAATAGGATTAGTGTCGATTCAAGATTATTCAGGAATATATTAATTGCAATCTCAAATCTCGAGTCGAGAGTAAAACTCTCCTTGATCTTATCCAGTATTGGTATCAAAAACTCCTTGGACTCTCGATGATAGAGAAATCCAAACGGAACTCCGAGAATGTAGATAATGAGGCTTATAATTATGAGATTTATGTTTTTTCTCAGGACCTTCAATAAATTCAATTTTTTCATGTCTCTGATTCAATTTGTCTCTGATTCAATTTAAATATTTAATATCCAATTGGAATTTACCTCAATTTAATTTAGATGCAATAAATTTATAAATTTAAAATTCGAATATTTATTTTTGTATGGATAAAGATGATGAGATCGAAGAGTTGAATCTTCAATCTAAGAGATACGCTGAAAAACTAAATAAGGTTCTCGATGAGGTGAAGAAGGTAATTGTGGGACAGGAAGAAGTTCTGAATAGATTGATACTCTCGCTTATTGCGGATGGACATGTTCTCTTAGAGGGTGTCCCTGGATTGGCAAAGACACTTATGATAAAAACTCTCGCAGAAACAATTAATGCGAGTTTTTGTAGAATTCAATTCACTCCAGACCTATTACCGGCAGATATAATTGGAACAAAGATTTATGACCATAGAAAAGGAATCTTTTATACGGAAAAGGGTCCAATATTTCACAATTTTGTTCTTGCGGATGAGATAAATAGGGCACCTCCAAAGGTCCAGTCTGCCCTTTTGGAGGCAATGCAGGAGAGACAGGTTAGCATACACGGAGACACACTTAAATTGGAAAGACCATTCTTAGTTTTAGCAACACAGAATCCAATAGAAACAGAGGGAACTTATAAGCTTCCCGAGGCACAAGTTGATAGATTTATATTCAAATTATTGATAAATTACCCAAACAAGGATGAGGAGAAGATAATAATTCGAAGAAATACCCAGGATGTTGATATCGAGGTTGGGAATGTTATAGATTCAAGGGAGATTCTCAAGATACAGAAATTTAATCAAAGGATATATGCCGATGAAAAGATTGAGGATTATGTCACCAGTATTGTGGATGCCACTCGACATCCAGAAAGGTATGATCTCGACTTGAATGGAATGATAGAGTATGGAGCATCTCCGAGAGCGTCAATTTTTCTTGTCTTAACTGGAAAGGCGCATGCCTTATTAAATGGTAGAGGCTATGTCATTCCAGAGGATATTAAGGCCGTTGCTCATGATGTATTAAGGCACAGAATTATCCTGACATATGAGGCAGAGGCCGAAGATATAACCCCAGATATTATAATTGATAGAATTTTATCGAGGATAAGACCTCCCTAAGAATGGGAAAAAAGACATTATGGATTGCTATAGGGGTACTCTTTATCTTGGGAATTTATAATGCTTGGAATAATTATTTGCTTAGTGTTAAATTTGATTCATTGGCAGAGAGAATTTCTCAAGAAAATGTAGGGGATTATAAGATTATCGAGCATTATGGCGAATTTTCTATCATAGAGAGAAAGATTCCGATAGTTGCGGTCTCGAGCAGTGGTAATGGTGTAATTGGGAACTTAACACTCAAACTCATACCGGGAAATAATAATGTTCTTATAAGCACAAATCCATTTACTGAGACGGATATTCAATATTCCGTCAACAAGGCGGTCGCGGTTGCAAAATTGAGGTCAAATTATAAGTTTAATAGGGATTTCATCTTTAGTTATGAGGTTGGAGATGCCAGATTAATCGGAGGCGAAAGCGCAGGAGCAGCAACCACCATACTGACTATAGCGGCACTCCAAAACAAAACAATAAAGAACAATGTGGTAATCACGGGAACGATAAATCCCGATGGAACAATTGGTAGGGTTTCTGGCATATTAGAGAAGGCAAAGGCTGCTGCAGATTCTGGTTATCGCTACTTTTTAGTTCCAAGGGGACAGTCAAGGATAACATATTATGAAAAACAGATAACAAGAGAACCAATTGGATTTGGTTTGGAGATATTGAACACGAGGTATATACCAAAGACGATAGATTTGAAAAAGGTAGCCAAGGAGGAGTGGGGATTAAATGTGGTTGAGGTATCAACAATAGATGAGGCGCTGCCGTACTTTATAGAATAAAATAATAAAATGCCAAGGGTTAGAGAAATACTTAAGAGGGTAAAAAAACTTGAGATAAAGACCAATAAATTAGTTGAAGGCATAATATCCGGAAACTATCATTCTGTATTTAAAGGTAGGGGGATTGAATTTTCTGAGGTTAGAGAATACATCCCTGGAGATGATATAAGGGCAATAGACTGGAACGTTACTGCGAGATTCAATACGCCGTATATAAAGGAATTTATTGAGGAAAGAGATTTGAATGTGTATATCGTCTTTGATATATCTGCGAGTAATGAATTTGGATTTAGAAGAGCCAAGAAGGAGACTGGATTTGAGATCGCTGCCTCAATAATGTTTTCAGCTCTCAAAAATAATGATAATGTCGGTCTATGCCTATTTACCGACCATATTGAGAAATTTATTAAACCAAGAAAGGGAAGGAAACATGTCCTCAGGTTGTTGAGGGAGATGATTTATCATAAACCAGAAAGTAAAACCACAGACTTGAACAGATCATTGACCCATCTGAGCAAGATCATAAGGAAGAGAAGCATAATATTCATAATCTCGGATTTCATCTCCGGTAATTTTGAAAAACCTCTCAAATTTCTCAAGAATAAACATGATGTTATTCTAATAAGATTATCTGATATAAGAGAGGAGGAGATTCCAGATATTGGTTATGTCTTTTTAGAGGATAGGGAGACCGGAGAGCAGATATTAATAAACACGAATGATGAAGAATTTAGGGAGTTTTACAGATTGAAGAACAAGGAAAGGAGGGAGGATTTCATTAGAGATATGGCGAGATTGAATGTAGATGTTATCGAAGTGGGTACTGGGGAGCCATTCTACATACCATTAATGAAATTTTTCAGAAAGAGAAAAATGAGAATTAGATAAAATGGGATTTAATTTTGGTGAGCCCATAAGATTGGTGTCATTGTTGATAGTACCGGTATTAGTATATTTTTACATTAGATATAGAAGAGAAAAGAGGAGAGCAATATTGAAATTTAGTTCGGTTGGAATTATAAAGACTGCAAATAAAAGAAAATTACATATAAGGGAAAATCTTCCATTCATTCTCTTATTAATTTCAATTATTCTGATCATACTCGGTCTTTCGGACCCGAGAATTCCCTTAAAAACTGTGAAGGAGGGTGTGAATGTGGTATTGGTTATAGATGATTCTGGGAGTATGGCGGCGACAGATTATAAACCGAGTAGACTCGAAGCTGCGAAAAAATCCGCAGAAATTCTCATAAGGAGTTTGAAGCCAAAGGACAATGTCGGAATCGTTATCTTTGAATCTGGAGCAACGACGGTTTCTTATCTGACACCATTCAAGGAAAGGGCAATTGAAAAATTGAGGGCAATTCAACAGAGAGAAGGAAAAACGGCAATAGGCGATGGACTAAGTTTGGCGATTGACATGGCAACCTCGATACCAAATAAGAAGAAGGTCGTTATCCTTTTAAGTGATGGTGTGAATAATGCGGGAGTTGTTACTCCAGAGGAGGCAATAGAATTTGCAAGATTAAATAATATCCAGGTATTTACCGTGGGTATGGGTTCAGAAAGACCGGTGATTTTGGGTTATGATATATTCGGCAACCCTCAATATGCTGAGTTGGATGAAGAATTATTAAGGAGAATTGCAGAAGAGACTGGTGGAAAATACTACAAATCCGTAAATGAAAACACATTGGATGAAATTTATAGAAATATTGGCGAGAACATAAAAAGAGAATTGGAGGACACGAGCATAAAGGATTGGTTTTTTGCATCTGCACTTTTTGTTCTATTGGTTAATATCTATGTAATATATGGGAGGTATAGGATAATTATATAAAAATATTTTACTGCGCATTGTCTTAAAAATAGAATGGAATCAAAACAATCCATACAAAAAACTTTCAATGAAGCTCAAAAGCAGATTAAAAAGTTGTGGAAAATCCAAAACAAATTAAGTAAACTTACAACGGAAAAGGGAGATCCATATAATCGCTCTTTGAGAATCCTTCCTGACTTTGTTGAAGCATATGCCTGCGATAGGTTTAATCTCAAATTATCAAAAAATCGAAACGAACCAGGCTACGATTGCATTGATGACGACAATAAAAAATATCAAATAAAATACACAGTATTAAAA